>CALWBC010000300.1 GCA_944375755.1 uncultured Mediterraneibacter sp.
GGGGACGAGAGGATCAAAGGCATGATCGAGAATTTTGACCGGGCATTGCAGCATCCCGATGAGGCGGATCTGAAGGCGCTGAGGGAAGCGGTTGCAGGTGTTTTGGAATAAGTTTGGGAGGAAGTGAGATGTTTTCCCGTATTCGTAAACTAAGGATGCACAGCATTAAGACTCAGGTGATTGTAGGTTTTCTGGTTGTTATGATTCCATTGCTGATTATACTGGTCACTGCTTTTTATCTTTATTCATCAAAGATTATTTTTCAGAAAACAGTAGAACAGTCGGCGGAGACAGTGGGACAGTTGTCAATGTCATTGGATCATTTTATGGAACAGAATATCAATAAACTGGAAACACTGGGAGATAATCCTACGATCCAGGAAGAACTGAATGCAGATACAGAGGATCTGGATGATACAGACGATTCTTTTTATTCTCGGAACAGACAGATACGAAGGATAATGCTCAAAGAATTCTCAAGTGTGACTATGAACGATATGGAACTTTACGGGAAAAACGGTGCAAGCTACTATATATCGGTTTGGTCTGAAAAATGGGTGATCCCGGACGAAGAAGAGTTATTTCGAAAAGCGGATGAAGCGAAAGGACACTGGATTTTGGTCCAGGGGGATGAAGAAGACGAGACGCTTCAGATGATCAAACAGATCAAAGATTTGCAGACATACCGTCCACTGGGATACATCAGGATCGGCCTGAAGCGAAGCTATCTTGATAAACTGGCGGAGCCTGTAAGCTTTGACAGTCAGGGGCAGATTATTATTTTGGACAATCTGGAACGAATCACCTCCAGAGAAGCGGACGATGCGTTGCTGTCTTTCATGGAAAGCGAAACCGGTTCTGAAGGAAGTTTTCGATATGAGGAAGATGGGGAATCCTATATGGCAATCTATGAACATTCCAATGTGACAGGATGGGATACAGTCGGGTTGATCTATATGTCGTACATTACCCGGGATCTTTCCACGCTCAGAAATGTGCTGCTGCTATTGAGTCTGCTTGCAATGGGGATCGCTGCCTTGGTTATCCTGCGGATCGCCAACGGTCTGGTCTCTCCGCTTAAAGAAACTCAGAATGCTCTGGAGGAATTTGCAAAAGGTAATTTTGAGGTGCATCTTTCAGAGGAACGTCAGGATGAGATTGGTACCATGAATGCTGTTTTTAATAAGGCGATCTGTGATATCCAGAAACTGATGCAGAAAGTGACGCAGGCAGAGATACTTGGAAAAGAGATGGAATTTAAAACCCTCCAGTCGCAGATGAATCCACATTTTCTTTATAATACTTTGGATGCTATCAACTGGATGGCGTTTAAAAATGGGGAGGACGAAATCTGTAATCTGGTCAGTGCGATAAGCAATCTGATCCGGGGGACAATCAGCAATAAAAGGAGCATTATTACTTTAAGAGAAGAACTGGATTACATAAAAGATTACCTCTATATCCAGAAAATGAGATACCAGGACAGATTGGAAACGCGTTATGACATTGATGAATCTCTGCTTGACCAGGCTGTCCCCAAACTGGTGATTCAACCAATCGTGGAAAATGCGGTGGTACATGGAATCGAATATGCGCAGGACGACAGTATACTGTTTATTTCCATACAAAGAAAGGAAAAAGATATCGATATTATTGTGAAGGATACCGGGGCGGGGATGCCGCAGGAAAAAGCGGAAAATCTTCTGAAAGGTTCAGAAGATGAGCAGAGAGGAAAGGATAGTTTTCATACAAACCTTGGAATCTATGCTGTACATAAAAGACTGCAGTTCCTCTACGGTGAGGAATATGGATTACGGATTATTTCGGCGGAGGGAGAGGGCACTTCAGTCACTATTCATATTCCCTTTGAGGAAGATCCGGAGAAACTGATGAAGACATATAATGGGATACTGGGGGAAAAGAAATGAGCGTAAGCGTAATGGTTCTGGATGACGAATTTATCATTTTGGAGGGGATGTCATCTTTTCCCTGGGAGCGCTATGGCTGCCAGCTGGTCGCCACCGCACAGAACGGTCAGGAAGGTCTGGAAAAAATGGAAGAATTTCAGCCTGATCTGGTCTTTACAGATATCCGAATGCCAAAAATGGATGGGATATCTTTCGCAGCGGAGGCGAGAAAGATCAAGAAAAACGTGCGTATTGTATTTCTTACGGGATATGACAGCTTTGAGTATGCACAGGAAGCCATCCGGGTGGGCGGATCGGATTATCTGCTCAAGCCGATGAACTTTCGCAAGCTGGATGAGCTGTTGCAGCGTCTGTGCGGCGAGATCGAGAAAGAAAATGAGGTGAACAGTTATTACCGGGATCTTAAGAAAACGTTTGAAAAAGAGATTCCCTATATCCGCAGCAAGCTGGTAAGTGATCTTCTTCATGGAAGGATTCGTGATCGAAATGATCTGGAGCGCCAGATGGATGCAGTAAATCTCAGGATCCAAAAATATATCTGCATTGCGATTACACGGGAAAATGCTCATGCTCAGAAAGACAACAGCTGGCCGGAACAATTTGCTTTTTTGAATATTGGGGATGAAATTTTTCGGGAGTACTGTAGAAATGTTCTCTGTGAATATGATGATATGAACCTGCAGTTTGGATTTATCCTTCTCTTTGATCCTGAAGATCCAGAAAAGCATTGCATGGAACAGGCAACTGCAGGAACAGAAAAACTTCAGAAGGTGGCGCAGGAACTGATTCACTACAGGATATGTATCGGGGTCAGCAGCGTATGGAAGGAGAATGATCGGGTACACGAAGCTTATCTGGAAGCATGTCATGCATGCAGCCAGAGCATCTATCTTGGAGAAAATACAATCGTTCACTATAGCGATCTGGATGATGTATTATGGCAGAATTATGAGATCACTGACGGGCAGAAGCAGCGTCTGCTGATGAAGATATACTCAGGGCAGACAGCTGAGACGGAGAAAGAGATACGTGAAATGTTCTCGGAGGCCGGAGAAAATCTGGAAAATTGTAAATATATGGCGATGGACCTTCTGGTCGCCTGCATGAAGTATCCTTTCTTATGCCGGATTAAATGTGCAATCCAGGAGAAAGAATATGATTTTTCTTTTCTGCAGGATGGCATTAAAGTGATCGGAAATTCAGAAAGTGTGGAAGAGATCATTCAATATCTGTCGAAGAGTTTCAGTCTGCTGACACGGCAGAACCATCAGGATACGGAGGAGAGATATCAACATGTAGTAAAACGGATCACAGAGTATCTGAACGAACATTACATGGAAAATCTGACTCTTGATTCCATTGCGGATGAGTTTCATATGAGCCGTACATATGTCAGCCGGCTTCTCAGAAGGTATGCTGGAAAGAGTTTTCTGAAGATACTGGTAGATATCCGAATGGAAGAGGCAAGAAAGATGATACTGGAAGGAAAATATAAAATGTATGAAATAGCAGAGCGGGTTGGGTATAACGATTTCAGTTACTTTATCCAGGCGTTTAAGAAGAAGTACGGAGTGACGCCAAATGAGTACAGACGTTCCGTATAAAAGATGTTTATGTAAAAGTATAAAAATTGGATAAAAATATAAAAATTGTACATATTATACAAAGATATGGGCAAAAATGTGTTAGTATTTCACATTTTTGCCCATATTTTAGATTGAGATATTATCTTCAGAACGGTATGATGAGAACAAGAAGAAAGCAAAAAAACTTTTAGGAATGGAGGAAATGTTATGAAACGAAAACTGGTAGCAGCAGCTCTGGCAGCAGCCATGACTGCATCACTTGTTCTAAGCGGATGTGGTTCCGAAGACAGTGGATCGTCAGAAAGCGGTTCTGAAAATGGAGAAAGGACAAAGATTACAGCTCTTTTAAAAGGAACTGAATCTACGGAGCAGTATCAGGTGTTTAATTATCTGCTCAGCAATTTCTGTGATGAGAAGGGCTTAGAGTATGAGATCGAACTGGTCAATGATATGCAGGATTATTTCACAAAGCTTCAGATGTATATCAACAGCAACACTCTTCCCGATATTTTCGGATGCCCTAACGGTACACTTTCACAGGCGTGTCTGGATATCGATGCGCTGGTAGATGTGGGAGCAGAACTGGAGAGAAACGGTTATGCAGATAAACTGAACGGAGCAATAAGGGATTTCCTGACAGATGCCAATGACGGCAATCTGTACTTATTCCCACAGGGACTGTACTGTGAGTACTTTATGTATCGGACAGATATTTTTGAGGAAGCAGGGATAACGGAAGTCCCGACCACCTGGTCAGAGTTTGAGGATGCCTGTGAGAAGATCGCGGACATTGGAGAGGTGCCGGTTGTCGTGGGCGGATCAGATGCATGGCAGTTAATGAGATATCTGTCTTTCGCCCCGTGGAGAGTGACCGGATCTGATTTCATTACAGGATATCAGGATGGCACAGATTCATTCAGTGAAAACGAGGCAGCTCAGTTTTCTGTAAATCTTCTTGCTGATCTGGGAACAAAAGGATACTTTGAACCAGGATTCGCAAGTGTCGATTATACTTCGGCATGCAACCTGTTCTTTGGCGGAACCGGTGCGATATTCTATTCGGGTTCAGGAAATATCGGACTGGCAGAAGAGATGTATGACAACGGACAGTTGGGATTTTTCCCGGTACCGGATGTGGACGGCATGGACAATATTTCTACAAATGTGCCGGTGCATGCGGGATTTGCAGAAGGATTCAATAAAGCGACCTATGACGATACGATGCAGGAATTCTTTGATTATATGTGTGAGAATTTCTCGGATGCATGCTATACACAGGCACATATTTTCTCCCCGTTCAATGAAGAACTTCCGGAAGGTCTGCCGCAGCTTTACTATGATACACAGCCAATGTTTGAGAATGCTGAGACAGCATGGACATCCTGGGACGACAAACTTGATTCTGATGTCCTGACTCAGATCGTTGATGAACAGCAGAAACTGGCTCAGGGTCTGACAACACCCGAGGAATTTATCAGTGCATGTGATTCCTTTGTGGCAAAATAAAAGGTAAAGAGATGAGAAAAGATCGGCATGTTGCCGGTCTCTTCTTAAAAGGCTGAGAGAAAGGAGGGCATGTTTTGCAAAAAGCATTTGGTAAGAAGTCAGTTATTTTTATGTTTGTTTTTCCTGCTTTTCTGATATATACACTGTTTGTCGTGGTATGTGTGATCTGGGCAGGATATTACAGCTTTTTTGACTGGAGCGGTGTCGGAGCAAAAACGTTTGTCGGATTTAAAAATTATATCGATCTGCTGACTGCGGATACGGTATTCCGTTCTACAGTATGGCACACGCTGATCTATACGTTGATAAACGTTGCAATACAGGTTTTCGGAGGTCTGTTATTTGCAATACTTCTAAGCAGGATAAAAAAAGGAAGGGTAGCGCTGCAGACGTTATATTATATTCCGGTAGTTATCTCTTCTGTAGCAATCTGCCAGATTTTTTCCAAATTATTGTCTGTGACGCCTACAGGCATTGTAAATCAGCTGTTATCTATGATTAACCCGGCATTTGCTACTATGGAATGGATTTCTAATCCAAATTTGTCACTTTATGTCACTGCATTTGTGGAAGCATATAAATATCTGGGCTTATATATGGTCATTTTTTACGCAGCACTGATTGGCGTACCCGGAGAACTCAGCGAGGCGGCAAGGATTGACGGAGCTAATGTAGTACAGGAATACTGGAATGTGAGGATTCCGTATATAAAACCAGTGATCGTTGCCAACTGTCTTCTCGTATTAAACGGATCACTTCGCTCTTTTGAATTTTCTTACCTTTTGACTCATGGTGGTCCGGGAAATGCGTCTGAACTTATGACAACCTATATGTATAAACAGGCATTCAGCAGCATGAAATATGGATACGGAAGTTCTGTTGCAATTATGATCGTGATCATATGTATGGTAGTCGGATTTCTGTTCCGTAAGTTTACAGGGGGAGGGGAGGACGAATGATAAAAAGAAAAATATCTGTCGGCGGTACAGTAAAGTGGATCATTGCGCTGCTGCTTGTGGTCATGCAGGTATATCCGTTCCTCTATGTGTTTACATCAAGCTTTAAGTCTTTGGATGATTTTCAGAAACTGCCGGCGTACGCGATGCCATCAGCGCTCTATCTGGGAAATTATATCACTGTATTTACCAAGAGTCATATGCTGACATATTTTAAGAACAGCATCATCGTACTTGTCGGTGTATTGGTTCCTCTGATCATAATAGCATTGATGGCAGGATTTGCCCTCAGTAAGATCAAGTTTCGTGGAAGAAAATTTTTGCTGAATTATTTTCTTCTGGGGCTGATGCTTCCGATGCAGGTGGCTTTGATTCCACTGTTTACAATTTTTAATAAGCTGGGACTGATCAATACATATGCGGCGATCATCCTGCCACAGATTGCGTTCTCCATGTCGTATTCAATTCAGCTTTTCCATTCGTTCAGTAAATTTTTCCCGGAGGAAATGTTGGAGGCAGCGATCATTGACGGATGCTCCCCAATCGGGTGTTTCTTTAAAATGGTAGTGCCGATGTCGTTGAATTCGATCATTACTGTGGCAACTATGCAGGCGGTATTCTGCTGG
Organism: uncultured Mediterraneibacter sp.; assembly: GCA_944375755.1. GTDB lineage: Bacteria > Bacillota > Clostridia > Lachnospirales > Lachnospiraceae > Mediterraneibacter. Next base: position 6,603 of record CALWBC010000300.1, read on the forward strand.
AATGAGTATATAAATGCCTATACATTTACAAGATCGACGGACATGAAGACAGTTACACTGGGATTGAATGATTATGTGGGAAGTATGGGACTGACGGACTGGGGCGCAACATTGGCAGCAATCACAGTTACAGTTATTCCGGTGTTTGTGTTCTACTTTATCTGCAGTAAAAAGATGCTGGCAGGAATGTCAGCGGGAGCTGTAAAAGGATAGGAAAACTTTATCTGAAAAAAACAGAAAAAGTCCTGAAAAATAAAAAATACAGGAGGTTGATTTTATCATGAATAAATTATATTATCAGTATCCGGGGACGTGGTTTGGCGACTGTATGCCATATGGAAAAGGCGATGAATTTTATCTTTTTCATCAGAGGGATAATCGAAATCCCTGTCCGTTTGGAGAGCCTTTCGGCTGGGATCTGGCAACGACGTCAGATTTTGTGAACTATAAAGATATGGGAACGGCGATCCCGAGAGGGACGGATGAAGAGCAGGATCAGTTCATCTATGCAGGCAGCATATTTGAAGGGGAAGGGCAGTATCATGCTTTCTATACAGGATATAACAGAGATTACCCGAAACAGGGAAAGGCGTCGCAGGTGTTGATGCATGCGGTCAGCGATGACCTGGTACACTGGACAAAAACGCAGGATAAGCTGACATTTACACCGCAGGAAGGATATGATCCGGATGACTGGAGAGATCCATTTGTACTGAGGGATGAGGAGAACGACCAGTATCTTCTTATCCTTGGAGCGCGGCTTGCAGGACCAAAGACAAGACAGTCCGGACGGACGGTAAAATTTACGTCAAAGGATCTGAAGAACTGGAAATTTGAAGGTGATTTCTGGGCGCCGGGGCTGTTTGTCATGCATGAGATGGTCGACCTGTTTAAAATAGGAGACTGGTGGTATCATGTAGTGACGGAATACAGTGACCGCAGTAAAATGGTCTATCGTATGAGCAAAAGCATCAATGGTCCCTGGATCACACCAAAAGATGATGCTTTTGACGGAAGGGCATATTATGCGGGAAGAACATTCTGCCTGAACGGGCATCGGATCCTGTTCGGGTGGGTTGCAACAAAAGAAGACTGCGATGACAGAAAGAATTACGAGTGGGCGGGAACGTTTGTCCCTCATGAGGTATATCAGAGGGAAGATGGAACGCTCGGAGTAAAGATACCTGATACGGTGTGGGATGCATTTATAAACAGAGAAAAATTGGAGGAATGTACGATCGAAAGTCCGGAAGGAAGAAAAGAGAAAATCATGAAAGAACACTGCGGGGATTTGTTCAGTTTTGAGACGGACGTGACATTCTCGGAGGGGACCCATTCATTTGGGATCCGCGTTTATGATGATACAGAGACAGAACAGTCCTATCAGTTTATCTTTCAGTGTAATGAGAACCGCTATATCTGCGAAAAGAATCCGAACTGGCCCTGGTTTTCCTATCTCAGTCAGGGATCAGAGAGATCAATTGAACTGGAAGCAGGAAGAAAATATAATATCCGGCTGATCGTTGATGATACGATAGGGACAATCTATATTGACGGAGTAGCGCTGAATGCACGTCTTTATACGAAGCCGGGTGATGCTCTGGGAATTTTTGTCTCGGAAGGAACCTTGAAAATAGAAAACTGCAGCATTTCTACGGAATTGAATAAAAAATAAACAAAAACATCCCGCAAAACCGAAACTTTTCAGCCGGTTTTGCGGGATGTTTCTTCTTGAATACTTTCTTTATGACTTCCTTTTTTATGACATTCTTTCCCGGGCAGATCTTTTCCCTTTACGGCAGCAGGAATGCGTACATCACCACGAAGTGGCAGGCGCTTCCGCCCATGACAAAGAGGTGGAAGATCTCATGACTGCCGAAGTTTTTGTGCTTGCTGTTAAAGATCGGGAGCTTCAGCGCGTAGATCACGCCGCCTACAGTGTAAATGATCCCTCCGGCGAGGAGCCACCCGAATGCTGCCGGGGACATATTGTTCAGGATCTGTGTAAATGCCAGAACGCAGGTCCAGCCCATCCCGATATAGAGAACGGAGG
>CALWBC010000301.1 GCA_944375755.1 uncultured Mediterraneibacter sp.
TGAATGTTAAAGACCGCAAAATGAGAGTGCCTCTGCACGACCATTTTGCGGTCTTGTTACATTCATTCGAAGAGTCGAAGGAGTGGGCTCAGCATGGCGATGCAGTCCCCTGTTTTTGAACGTCCCCTAATCGAAAAACCACATCCCGTCTGAATTCTGTTTCCATCAGAAATCTTCCCGTTAATGCACGAAACAACTGCATCTTATTTTTCAGCATATCCGATATACGGTGCTTTCAGTTCTTTCAAATTCGGGATCTGTCCTGGTCCGACTGCCTGAGTCTTGATCTCTGTGGAGTGTTCCAGCTTGCCGTCCCAGTGCAGTCTGGAGCGCTTCTGTTCCGCCTCGCTGAAGCTTACCATCAGTTTTCCGTCCTCTGTCTTAAATTCGCCTTTGATTCCGCAGACCGGACATTCCACAGATTTTCTGTCTTTTGAAACAGTCAGCATGTCGCAGTGGCATACCGGACATACACCGTCCTCATCGCCTCTCCATTTTGTGCGTTCTTCTTCTGTCTCAGCCTGAAGAGCGGCAGCGATGTTCTGTCCCATTTTTCTTGTACGTTCCATCTCTGTCTCATTTCCGAGAACATGTTCATAAGCCATCGCGCCGTGATATTCATGCATATCTACTACATCAATACCCATGGACATGGTAAATTCATACATGATCGGAAGCATAAACGCGAGCCAGTTCTTTGTCATGGCTCCGCCGACAGAGATCAGGGCGCCGACACGTTTCTTGAAAGATCTCGGATCCGGAAGATCTGCCGGATCTTTGCCCGCCGCAATGCCTTCATCATATGTAGCTTTTCGGAAGGTAATATCGTGAGATGGTCCGATACGGTCGCATACTGTTTTAAAGCGTCCTGTCGGGCTTGTCTCAAATGTCGGTGACGCAACGATTACCGCGTCGCACTCCATAAGCGCCTCATCAATAATATGGAAATCATCCTTGATCGGGCATCCGCCTTTTCCGCGCCCTGTTGTCATGCCAACCACGCAGGAGATACATCCTGTACACGGTTTGATATCGAGATCATCCCCGCGTATGAACTGTACATCGCATCCTGCCTTTTCACACTCCATCAGCGCTGTCTTAACCATGACATCGCAGTTTGACATCTTTCTTCCGAATGAGATACCAAGTACTTTTTTCTTTTCCATTGTTCTTTTCTCCTCCTAGCTGATTACTACTTCTCTTTCTTTTATTCCTTCCAGTGGTACGGGGATATATGCGGTCCGCGTAGCGACTGTAAGTTTTACTTTGTGAGTTCCCTCTGAGAGTCCTCCGTCTTTCATTACACGGATGTAGAGCGGTTCTCCGTACTCCCATTTATATGTTGTCACCGTCTCCGCTTCTTTCAGGGTAAACCAGTCAATCCGGTCGATGGAGATGCGGATATCTTCTTCCGGCACGTCTTCTCCGTCGGCAGCTACTCTGATGTACTCGATCATGGACATGGGGATTCCTCTGTAATATGTGATATTTGTCTGCATCTCATATCCGGTGATTTTTCCGTTTTCTTCCACATTTACACATGTATTCTCTATAAAAACATTATTGTCAAACATTTCCTGCCCCCTAACCCTGAATCTCTTTCAGGCAGTCTTTGATATATGCCAGCTGTGCCGCCACCTGTTCTTTTTCCATCATCTGATGTCCCGGCAGTGTGAAGCGGTTTCCTTCGTATTCTGTGGAAACATATCCGTCATAATCATGGTCATGCAGGTACTGAAGCAGTCCCTTATAATCCATGGAATATTCCGGTCCCTCCGGCGTCATCTCGAAAAGTTTAAAGTGGAAATGCTTAATATACGGCATATATTCGTCAAGCACGCTGTAATCATAGTTCTCATATCCATCGCAGAGCGGAACGAACATTCTGTCATGCTCCGACTGAATGGCTGCTTCCAGTTCCACCGGATATTTTCCTCCGTTTTTCACCAGTTCACGATGAAGATCGGAGCCTTTTTCAAAGAGTGTGTCAATATAGTCAAATACCTGCGGGCTTGTCCCGTTTAAAGTCTCATAATCTCTTACGACTCTCGGGAACTTCCGGCAGAAGATACCTGTATCAATCACGATTCCGGCGTATTTGGAGTTCACCCGTCTGACTTCCTCGATAAATGCTTTTGTCTCCGGAACATCAAACGCCATACCCGCATGCACCTCAATGGCAATCGCCACATCGTACTTCTCGCAGTACGGAAGCAGCGGCTCAATTACCCAGTACGGAACCATGGATACAAGCCGGATCAGATGGATTCCGAGACGGGCAGCCTGCTGAATCTCCCGGATCAGCAGATCGATACATTCTCTGTGTGTAAGGGTCCGGTTCTTGTAAAGGTTGGTGTTCAGAAACACATCCGCGATCACCGGTTTAAGTCCGGTCTCCCCAATAAGCCGGTTCCACTTTGCAACCGTCTCTTCCGAGATATCCGGCGCGTTTTTGAGCATCTGATCCGGGAGGATTTCAACCCCTTCCGCTCCTTTTTCTTTCACGAAATGCATGATATCGCTCAGGTTCATTCTCTTGTTCAAATATTCATCCTGCAAGCTGTAAAGGCTTACACATGTCTTAATCGTTGACATTTTCTTCCCTCCCATATTCAGGTCAGCTGAATCTTTCTGCCTCTGCGATTTTCTTCTTTTCTCCGCATGATTTTATTATAGGATTTCTCTGCACGGTTTACTTCTCTCTGAATTCATAATCCTGGCTTTTCATTTCATTTTCCCGCTTCTGACACATAGTGGCTGCAACAAATGCACTTCATCTGTTGCAGCCACTTTTCAAATCTATTGTACGGTTCCCGGCCTTCGGATTCCTCTTCCCTTACTGTTACAGCTTTGCCCGTTACTCCTCATATATGTGAATGAGAACCAGCTCATGAACACCGATCTTCTCCCGGATCTTCAGCACGCCGTTTTCCGTATCCTGCTTTTTCATGTGGATCCTCGGAAAACAGATCTGCCGGATATATTTCACTTCCTGGCTGGTCAGGGAATTGTCGAAATCAAACTTCTTCCACTCCCAAAGAAGGCTGCCGTCCCGGGGGCTGACCGTACGGCGTTTGACCACGTAACGGTCCGCTCTCATGGACTGCAGGTCTATCTCGATCTCCACCGGTTCCTCCCCTTCATAGATCCTCCTGATTCCCCGTGGATCGTCCATTCTTCTGTCATCCAGGTAGTAATCTCCTTTCAGCGGCCGGTAGTTAAAACACAGAATATAATAATCTTTCTGCTCTTTTCTTGTGATAAGATAATTTTCTCCTTTCGCCACAAGACATTCTCCCAGCGTGTTCATAAACTGCAGGGCATAGTAAGCCGGCTTGCATATGGTATCTTTCGTGAGCAGTCCGTTTCCGCCATTGGCCACGCCGCCTACATCGAAATAATTGCTGACCCAGTCAGACGCCATCCACACGGCAGTCATATCGGCCAGTCCCCACATTTCCGTCAGCTTTCTCACAAAATACGATGCCCGGAAGCAGCTGTCATTCAGATAATTCCGGCTGGACAGCGTATTGTTCCACTCCGAGACATAAAGCTTTGTCTCCGCATTCATCTCCTTCATAAGAGAACGGATTCTCCTCAGTTCCGCGACCTCAAAAGACGGATCCGCTGTCCTGTGATAGGAAATCTCACCGTCCTTCTCTTCCGTAATATAAGGGAACAGAAGAATCGAAAGAAAATCCGGAAAACACTGCTGTTCCCTGCAGCGTTTCAGGAAGTCCCGGATCAGCCCGTCAGAAAAATGCGGAATCGCCATGGGGCCTCCGACCTCTGCCTTTGGGATCTGATCCTTCACAGTCCTGTAGAGGAACTGATAAGTATCAAAAAAACTGTAATCCTCCGCCTGATAGCACTGCGCATTGTGCCGCACATCATAAGCCATCTCAAAAATCCACTTCTGCGCCTTTTCCTCGCCGTACCGCTTCACGATATGGCGGATAAAGTCTGAAACCATTGCCTCCCAGGCTTCCCGTGACTGAAACACAATGCACTCTTCCCCGAAAAACACGAAATCATCCGCATCTTTAACCGCTGTCCACGGCCTGATGCCAAAATCAATAAACGGAATCAGACCGTGCTGATCCAGGAAATCAAAGACAATGTCAATCTGCGCGTAGCTGTAATTCCCCACATGGACACCGTCTGTAACCATCATCTGCTTAGAGAATATATTCCAGATCCTCACATACTGAAATCCAAGATTTTCCGCCAGATAAACCACATGGTACTGAGTATTGGCCATGAGCAGTGTATTGGCCGATCCCACATTGACCACCCGGTTCCAGACTTTCTGATACGGATGTGACTCAAGCGCATCCACCTTTACATGCATGATCCGTTCTTCTTTCTCCGGCTCAGCCAGTTCCTCCCGCAGCTTTTCCACAAGTTCTCCCCTCAGTTCCTCTCTCCGAAACTGTTCCGGCCTGTGCTTCTTACGATACTCCGTAGGCGGCATGCCGTACATCTCCCGGAACAGTCTGTTAAATACGGAAAGATTGGAAAACCCGCTGTCCACCGCAATCTTTGTTAT
>CALWBC010000302.1 GCA_944375755.1 uncultured Mediterraneibacter sp.
GATCACATATTTACAGGGCAGATTGTAGGCTCCGGTTATTTTCGCCTTCCCAGTCTCGCATCCGCCAAGGGTTCTGCACTCTTTGAGCAGATCGGGACCGGCGGCCCGGTGAATGGCTCCGTCCACACCACCGCCGCCCAGAAGAGTCGTATTTGCGGCATTTACAATGGCATCTACGGCATTGATTTCCGTGATATCTCCCCGGACAGCTCGAATGAAAGTTGATGTTTCTTTCTTTTGTAATTTTACTGTCCTTAATTCCGTATATTTTTCTTTGCTCCCGAACGCCTGATCAACAGGGTATTTCTCTGCATTTTTTCGGACTTTTTCCTGAATGATCTCATCCAGGTCCAGGCCACATGCGTCCGCCATCAGGATACAGTAGTTCAGTACATCAGCCAGTTCTTCTCTGATTCTGTCCATTTTATCCTCGCACCGGACATCTGACCCGCTCCATTGAAAGACCTCAAGCAGTTCAGCTGCTTCCAGACTGATGGAAATGGCAAGGTCTTTTGGATTGTGAAACTGACGCCAGTAGCGGTCATCACGGAATTTCAGAACCTGATCGATTGTCTCCTGTTTCATTCTAATATCACCTCATTTATTCATTTTCACGCTTCACGGAAGTACTATCGCCGGACGGAAATTCAGATAATCCCCGGAAACAAGCATATATGGAATGCCATGATACATCCCTCTGATACTGTCCCCGAACCTGCTTTCTCCATGACAGTGGGAATACACAACAGCACTGACTTTATATTCTTCCGCGATCTCCGTAAACGGAGAAGTCTCCTCCAGAATATTGGTCGGCGGATAGTGCAGAAACAGAATAAACTTCCGGTATCCGACACCCTCAGCCTGACGGAAGGATTCCCTCAGCCGTTCCATCTCCCGGGCAACCAGCTTTTTCGCATGTTCTTCCCGCTTCTCATCCCATCCGGTAATATTGCCCCAACGGTCCAGATAGAATGGACCTTCGAAGGTATAGCCCTTTGTCCCCACAAGGGCGTAATCCTGATAAACCGCGAAATTATTCTGAAGGAAAAAGAGGCGGCCTTCATATTCTTCATTCAGTCGCTCCGTCTTTTTGGCATCCCAGAACATATCGTGATTTCCACGGAGCAGGATCTTCCTTCCGGGCAGCCGCTCGATAAAAGCGAGATCCTCCCTGCACTCCGGAAGTTTCCTTCCCCAGGAGTGATCCCCTGTCAGGACAAGGGTGTCCTCCGGCTTTACGATTTTATTTACATATTTTTCGATCTTACGCTCATGATTCTTCCAGACTCTTCCGAAAGCATCCATGGGCTTGTCCGCCTGAAAACTCAGATGCAGATCACCAAGTGCATACAGCGCCATTGTTTCCGAAGTCCATTCATTACATTTATCAGCAGTTCCCGGTATACACATGACGCAGGTATCTGCCTGCCACATCCCTCAGTCGGTAGACCCGGCTCACTTCAGTGGCGTCTCTGTCCGTCATGTAATATTGCGGGAAAAATCGTGTCACATGGAGCGTTATTTCCGGATCAACAGAAGCGATCCACTGTGCCTCAGCCTCCATCTCTTCCTCGGAGTCATTCTCACCCGGGACGATCAGAGTCGTCAGCTCCACATGGCAGTATGCTGCCGCGCGGGTGATAACATGTTTCACAGTCTCCAGATCTCCGCCCAGCATCCGGTAATATGGTTCCGTGAAGCCCTTCAGATCAATATTCATGGCATCAATAAACGGGAGAAGCTCATCCAGGACAGAATCTTCTGCGTATCCGTTTGTAACCAGGACAGTTTTCATGCCGTATCCGTGAACCAGCTCTGCCGTATCCCGGACAAATTCATATGCCACCAGCGGCTCGTTATAAGTAAACGCAATGCCGATATTTCCATATGTTCTGTATTCGTCCGCAAGATCCGCCAGTTCCTGTGGTGTGATTTCCCGATAGACACTCTGCTCCTCTCCTGCCATGGAGATCTCGTGATTCTGGCAGAACGGGCAGGACAGATTACACCCGAAACTTCCGACAGAAAGGATGTTTCTTCCCGGATAGAAATGCCGCAGCGGCTTCTTTTCAATGGGATCCAGCATCAGGGATGTAATCTTTCCGTAGCTGGCACTCACAATCCTGCCGTTTTCATTTTTTCTTGCCCTGCAGCGCCCATACTGACCTTCTGCCAGAGAACAGTGATGCGGGCAGACCTGACAGACTGCTCGCAGTTCACTGCTTCTCTCAGAACTTCCGATTTCTGTTCTCTGTATATTCAAAAGTGCCTCACCACCTCAAACCGTTCCAGTCGGATATCTTCCGCATCTTCCGGAATCCCGGCTTTCCGTTTTGCGATAGCAACCTGTTCTTCCACCGTATCCACACCCTCCAGATTCGGAAGAAGCAGACCACGCTTATATCCCCGGCTCACCACGACACCATAGCGTTTTACGTCCAGTTCAGCTTCTGACTGTATTTCCTCTGTCTCTCCCAGCACATCCACACTGTAAATCAGCCGGGCCAGTTCTTCCGGTTCTACAGCCTGGAATCTGGGATCTTTCGTAGCAGCGCTGACGGCGTTCTCGATGATCTCCTCCGCGATGCTTTTTCTTACAGGTGAAATGGTTCCGATGCATCCTCGAAGCCGGCTTTCCTCTTTCAGAGACACGAAGACACCTGCGCGGCCGGAATACATTTCCTGCGGAAGTCCTTCGGGTACTTCAATCTTTCGGCCCGTCCGCACATAAGTCTCCACAGTACGGCGCGCAAGGGAAACATAAGGATCTTCCTTCTGCTTTCTTTCCTCTGCCTCTCTTGCCCTGGCTTCCAGATACTGACGCAGGAAATCCCGCTCAGGTGCTTTCCCGCATGTTTCATAAGTACAGACTCCATATCCCACACCAAATGTCCCCTCGTGGGACAGCCGTTCTGATTTCACTTCCAAGCGGTCCAGAGTTCCCGCCATGATCACGAAAGATCTGTGTCCGCACTCAGCCGCTCTGTCGCAGAAGTCTTCGGGAAAATTGAAAAGCTCCCGGAAATCTCCTCTTCCCATCACATCCATAATCCGCTCATCATATTCAGGCCCTTCTTTCTGAAATCCGTAAGGTCCCTCGGCTTTCAGTTTATGAGAAAGATCTCCGCTTCCGATGACGGCAATGTTCCGTCCCAGCAGCTCCGCCGTCTTCTGAATACACTGCCCGAGCATATAGTGCTGGCAAAGCGGAAGTCCGGAAAGTCCGATCCTTACCGCCTGGTAGTCTGTATAATAGTGATTCAGAAACCAGAGCGGAATCATTATTCCATGGTCAAGAGCCCGGGTTCGTTCCCCCATTGTTCCTGCCGGGATATCTCTCGCATCCGCTTCCTGACTCAGAAGGTTTACAAACTCCGTATCATACCGGACTTGTATCTTTACCTGCGGAGCCCGGAACTGTCCGAAATCTCCCTGTGCGCCTTTTCCAGGTGAGATGTGAAAATAATCCGCATACATCACGGAATGCGGCGAGAGGACGACCACCGTGTCCGGCTTCCACGAAGCAATCTTTCGTGCAGCTTCATGGTACGCGTCGATTGTCACCTGAATCTTCCTTTCCTCTCCCCGTCCCACATCCGGTATAATCAGAGGCGGATGGGGAACCATTACCGCGCCTTTTACTGGCATATTGCCACCTCCCTGCCTTATACAAGAGCCAGCAGTCTTACCCAGGCGCCGCTTGCGCCTTTCACTGCCGGGAATGTTCCGACCGTATAGCATCGCGTCGCATCGATCTCATCCAGATGGCACAGATTCTCCACGATATAGACGCCGTTGCTCATCAGCTTTTTATGGCACTCCGTGTCCGCTCCGTCCACACTGATACTTTCCATGCCGATGAACCGGACTTTCTTTTTTACGAAATACTCTGCCGCGGAGAGATCCAGACGAATATAGCCTTTATCGATATATTCCGCATTTCCGCCGCTCCATTTATCGGCATGTCCGGTGTGGAGAAGAACCGCGTCATGTTCCTGAATCGGGCCGTTTTCCTTTTCCCATGCCATAATATCTTCCTTTGTGATTCCATAATCATATTCCGGTACGTTCAGAGTGATAACACACGCCGGACCGATCAGCGCAGTGGGATCAACAGTCTCCATACTTCCCCACTCATTGCACACATGGAACGGTGAATCCATATGGGTGCCTGTATGAGGGCAGTAACTGATGACCTCCAGATTGTGGATCTGATCACCGTTTCCGACTCTTGAGAAGAAAGAAAGCTCCGGGAGCTTCAGGGCTGGATCCACCGGCATGTTTCCCTCATGTGTATGACTGATATCAATCCATTTTGTTCCTTTTAATTCGATCATAATCTGCTGCCTCCTTCTATTCTTCTTCCGGATTTCCTTCCGGTTCATTAAACCCAAGTATCATGCCGACCACAAAGCTGACTGCCAGAGCGATCACGCCTGTAATGACAGCGTGTACCAGGTTCATCACATTGTTCACGTCTACGAAAATCAGGATGGAAGCCGCTGCCGGCGGCACAAATGAAAATGCTTTGATAACCATGATTCCCGCATACAGACCTGCTGCCGCACTTCCGATTACAGCCGCGATCATTGGGCGTCTGTAGTTAAAATTGGAGAATGTAGCAGGCTCGCTTGTCCCGCTGATCACAGCGGTAACTCCCATTGCAAAGCACTCTTCTTTTCTCTTCTGATTTTTCGCGCGAACTGCTGCAGCAAGGCATGCACCGCCCTGGGACACATTTACGCAGAGCAGAGAAACAATGCATAATGCTTCAAAACCTTCCGAGCCAACCGTACTGATTGCGTCCAGAATCAGCGGCCACTGGAGTCCGCACATATTCAGGAACGGGAAAATAATGGCAAAAATAACTTCTCCAAGCACATGGCTGGATGTGGAGATCCACATGACAAAAGTACGGATTACTTCGGCGATGCTGTTTCCAAGCGGTCCGATCACAATAATTGCCAGCAGCGAGGATATGAGCAGAGTTATCATATTGCCGAAGAAATTAAAAAGGCTTGTGGGAAGACCTTTCTCTAGCAGGTGATATAAAAGTCCCATAATCCATACCAGCAGAATAATCGGAAGTACGCTGTAACTGTATGTAGCTTCCGTAATGTGGATCCCAAAGAGACTTACTGTTCCGTCAGCGAACAGATTCAGGAAATCGGGAGCAAACATAATTCCCACCGCCGCTACCGGAAGCAGAATCGGTATTTTGAAATATTTTCCCGCTGAGGCAGCTACCTCAAAAGGCAGGAAATAATAGGGCGCGTCGCCGATGGTGTTTAAAATGGTGTACGTCTGGCTGTCCGCAGGGAGTACACCGACCAGGTTCAGTAAGATTACAAGAACCTTGATTAATCCGCCTGCCATGATCATCGGGATAACCGGGACCATACATTCCTGAATCGCGTTCAGAATGCCGCGGACAATGCGGATTGCCAGATTGGATTGTTTTGCTTGTGCTGTCTGTGTCATTTTCTCATCCTTTCTTTTTTATATGTTGTCTAAAAAGCCCAAAACGAATATTCATTTTGGGCTTATATTTATTCATTATTATATCATTTATTTTCTTAAATAGAAAGAAATTAAGAAGAATATTTAAGAAAGCAGCGCTTCCACCATTCCGGCATCAAACGCGACGGATTTGACATGATTTACCTCAATCTGATACAGGGCATTCGCCGCAAGATGCTCTGCCGCCTGCTCCAGATCACGGATTCCGCTTGTGTTCCGGTGAAGATCTATCACCGCCTCCAGCCCGTCCGGTGTCAGCGTACACTCTTCCTCCTTCACTCCGATCCGTTTCAGCACTTTCGGGAGCGCGTATCGGGAGAAGATCACCTTCTTTTCTTCCGGTGTGTAATCCGGGATCTCAATCACCGCGAATCTGGACATAAGCGGAGCGCTGATCTGATCTTTTTCATTTGCGGTTGCAATAGGATACACGCCTACCGTCGGAATCATACATTCGATGTAATTGTCCGTAAATCCGAGATTATCCAGCAGAGTCAGGAGCACATCCGCGGGATTCCCGTTGCCTTTTCCTGACGCTGCCTTGTCAAGCTCATTGATGATAAATACCAGATTGGACTCGCCTGCCATGGAGAATGCGTCCATAATGATTCCCGGTTTCGCGTTCGCATAGATCCGGGAGCTTCCGGTCAGCTGTTCGGGATCATTGATGGAGCTCATATCAAGTGTCGTCCACGGAAGCTTCAGAATACGGGCAACCGCATAGGCAATCTGAGATTTTCCGGTTCCCGCGGGACCGATCAGCAGCAGTCCATACGCAGGAAGCGTATGTGTACGGTTAATCTGAATAATCGTTTCAATGATTCTCTGTTTCACTGATTCCATTCCGTAGAGTTCCTCATCCAGAATCCGGCGCGCCTCATCCGGATCAATGGACGGGAAATAATTGCTCTTCCACTGAATGTTCATCATGATGGAAAGAGCTCTCTGCGCATGCCGCCGCTCTTCCGCAGATACCTCATGGGAGCGGGCAACGGCCAGGTTCCTTCTGGCCCAGAGACGGATATTATCAGGCAGTGTTCGCCCCGCGCAGGTCATAAAATCCGTAATACTCTGGATACTTGTCAGCTTCATGCTGTCCCCGGTTTCATCCTCGTCATCGTCCGGAATCTCCTCGGAAGGAGCATCGCTTGACTGAAGCCGTTCAATCATAAACTGAAGGAATCCGTCCTCGGCAGACAGTTTGGCTCCGCCGCCGAAGGCAGTCTCTCTGATCTTGTAGACCGCATAGCCATCGCTGCCTGCCACACCGGAGAGCCGAACGTTAATCCGGTTGTCTCCCAGCCATTTCAGAAGATTGACAAAGCGCGCATCAATTTTCAGAATATCCGCAGTCACTGTCCCTTCCTCTGTCTTAAACTCAAATGCGGTTCGTCGAACCGGATTGGTAAACACTCCGCCGGAGTGGTGCGTCAGTTTTCCTGCGCTGTTGTCCAGTATGAGAATCGGATGTTCCGCAGAAGCCTGCGGCTCGCTGGAATAGAAAATTTCATAGGTGCATTCAGGATCTTTTGATTCCTGAGGTGTGTTGTTAAAATCAAAAACTGGCATAATATTCTCCTGTCTGTTTTTTATATTTCTTTTTCATGAGAGATAATCTGTAACACATATTCCCGGCCCAGGCCGCCTGAAGCCCCCGTAATGACAACAGCCTTCATTCTGCTTCCCGGGACAGCCACGCTTTTATCGCCGGACCTGCATCCGCCGCTTCGGCGCCGTGTACAGAAAGCCCCTCTTTTACAATAGCTCCGGGGCACAGCTTTCGGATATCATCTTCACTTCTCCCCATGCCGCTGCCCTCATTCGTACAGAGCGGCCAGATCGTCTTCCCTGTAAAATCATATTTCTCAAGGAAGGTAAACACCGGCATCGGCATTGTACCGCAGTAGCTCGGGTATGCCAGATAAACCGTGTCATACTGTTCCATATTATCCGGATAAGACATCAGCTCCGGTCTTGCATTGCTCTTCATGTCAGCTACTGCCTCTTTCACACATTCCCTGTAGTTATCGGAATAAGGCTTTACTGGCTTCAGTTCAAATATATCGCTTCCGGTCTGCTCTTCCAGAAGATGCGCGGCAATATCCGTATTTCCGACTTTAAGTTCTTTAATCTCTTTATTAACGTAATTCTGTCCTGCTCTTGAAAAATAGATCACAATTGATCCCATAGCATATACCTCCTCTTTTATTTGACATATTCATCTTCGTCTGTTACCCAGGCTGTCCTGTCACCTCCGGTAACATTCTTTATTTTTTCAAGGAATGTTCGGCCGTACTGTTCCAGTTTCTTTTCACCCATCCCGTTGACATCCAGCATTTCTGCTTCGGTTAAAGGCAGTCGGATACACATATCCCGAAGGGTTTTGTCGGAGGCCACCATATACGGCGGAATTCCCCGTTTCTGTGAAAGTTCGTATCTGAGTTTTCGAAGTTCCTCGAAAAGTTCCTGCCCCTTTTCGCTGAGATTCTGTGTCTGCGCCGCCTTGCGCGACGATTTCTTTCCGGAAGCTGCAGCTGGTTTTACCGTTTCCTTTTTATATTCGATCCAAAAGGGTTCACCGGCCTCTGTCAGCTGTCCGGACTGTTGGGTCAGCTTCAGAACCATATACTTATCATCTGTCTGACGGAGGTATCCCCGCTCCAGCAAAGCCCGGATCACTTCCCGGATCAGGTTCTGGCCCAGCGTGCGCTGCTTTCCGTAAGTCGGATTCAGATCCATGCGGGCGTTTCTGATCTTCGCTGTATTGGCTCCGAGCAGCGTGGCGGCTATCATGGCCGCGCCGTATCTCTGTCCGGATGTACTGACACACCGGATCACGTCTCCGGCCGCTTCCGCTGCATCCAGTTTCTCGAATTCTTCCAGGCAATTGGAACAGTTTCCGCAGTGTTCCGGAAAACTCTCTCCAAAATAACTCAGGATATAGTTTCTCAGACATTTTGTGGTCGTGCAGTAGGTCTCCATTCTGCGCAGCCGTTCCATATCCTGCGACCGGATCATTCGCAGTTCCTCTTCCGTATATTCTCCGCCGGTTTCCCTGCTGTCCAGCAGAATCCGGTTGATCACCGTATCATGAGGGGAATAATAGAGAATACATTCCGCCGGTTCCCCGTCACGACCCGCCCTGCCGGCTTCCTGATAGTAGTTTTCCATGCTCTGCGGCATGTTGTAATGCAGGACATAGCGGACGTTGGATTTATCAATTCCCATACCGAAGGCATTGGTGGCAATCATCACCTTTACCCGGTCATAGATAAAATCTTCCTGGCTCCGTTTCCTGGCCTCCGCTTCCATTCCCGCATGGTAGCGCCCTGCGGAAAATCCCGCGTTGTCCAGGTACAGATACAGCTCATCCACTGCTTTTCTTGTGGCGCAGTAGATGATGCCGCTGTCTTCACGGTGCTTCTCCAGATATTCTGATATCCGGGCCGGTTTGTCCTTATCCTTCACATTCCGTACTTCAAAGTAAAGGTTTTCCCTGTCAAATCCGGTGACAGCATCGTAGGGATGTTCCAGTTCCAGAGAGTCCAGAATATCCTTCCGAACCCGTTCCGTTGCCGTGGCGGTGAATGCGGACATCACCGGACGAACAGGCAGCTGCCGGACAAATGACAGAATCCGTACATAACTGGGGCGGAAGTCCTGTCCCCATTGGGAGATACAGTGAGCCTCATCCACTGTGATCATGGAGAGCTCCGTATGACAGGCAAAATCAAGAAACCGCGGTGTTTCCAGTCGCTCCGGCGCCACATAGATGATCTTGTACTGCCCGGATTTTGCAAGCTCCAGGGCTTTTCCAATCTGTGTTTCCGTCAGGGAACTGTTGATGTACGCGGCGTGAACGCCTGCCTCATTGAGTGCCTTGACCTGATCCATCATAAGGGATATCAGGGGAGAAACCACCACTGTGATCCCCGGCATCAGAAGCGCCGGGATCTGATAGCACAGAGATTTTCCCGCCCCGGTAGGCATAACGGCAAGAACATCCCTGCCGGACAGGATCTGATCGATAATCTCCTCCTGTCCCGGCCGAAAAGTGTCGTAGCCAAAATATGTTTTCAGAATCTGTTTCTTCTGATTTTCGTTTTCAGTTCCATTCATTCAGTCTGTCTCCTTAAGTTCGGGATCTCACAAATACAAACTGAGATCCGCTCACGCATAAGTATACCACTTCCCTCTTCAAAAACCAATCATCAGAAGGTATAATATTCGTACAACAGTTCAGCCATGGAGCTGTCAGGGAGAGAAAATCATGCTCGCATGATTTTTCGAGCGGACGGTTCCATGAGGTGAACGCCTGTATATGAGGAAAACAGCGGCGCAGCCGCAATAAGCACGTCAGTGCGGTTTTCCGAATGGCGCGGGCTGAACGTTACTGGAACATAAGGAGTATAAGTCATGCAGTATACAGCACCACATTATTACAGAAAATTTCAGTGTATCGGCGGCGACTGTCCCGATACCTGCTGCGCGGGATGGCAGATTCAGATTGATCCCGCTTCTCTTCGAAAATACAGGAAAATGAAAGGACCTCTCGGGAACCGTCTGAAAAATGAAATTGTCTGGAAAGAAGGCTGTTTTCGCCGTTATGACGGGAGATGCGCATTTCTCAATGAGAACAATCTGTGCGATCTCTACCTTGAGGGAGGCGGAGAAAAAGCATTCTGCAGAACCTGCAGAACCTATCCCAGACACATTGAGGAATTCGAAGGACTTCGTGAGATTTCCCTGTCCCTTTCCTGTCCTGTCGCCGCTTCACTGATCCTCTCCTGTCAGGAAAAAGTACGTTTCCTCCACGGAGAAAATCCGGATCGGGACGAGACATATGAGGATTTCGATTTTCTGCTGTTCACAAAACTGATGGACACACGCAGCCTGATCCTTCACATTATACAGGACCGATCCCATCCCATCGGTCTGAGAGCCGCTGTGGCGCTTGCACTGGCCCATGATCTTCAGGAACGAATTGACAGAAATGCCCTGTTTGATGCGGACAGCCTGCTGGATCGGTATTCTTCAGACAGCAAGTGGACCTGGTTTGAAAAGAAACTCAAAAAGCTGGAGAACAGCCCTGCGGAAAAAGGTGCTGTACGTGATCATCTGTTTGATATCATAGAACATCTGGAAGTATTAAGAGACAGCTGGAAACCTTATCTTCGTGAAGCGCGAACTATTTTAAAAAGAGCGGATGAAAAAAGAACAGATGAAATTTGCTATGAAAAAAATACAGCCCTTTCTTCCGTGGAAGAAAAGGCTGAAGGGAGCGATGCCGTTCCGTTTTCCGAACTTTTTACGGATGTAATCGCAGAACAGCTTCTCGTCTACTTTATATTTACTTATTTCTGCGGCGCCGTCTATAATGAAAATGCTTACGGAAAGATGAAATTCTCTCTGGCAGGCATGCTCCTGATCCGGGAACTTGTCCGTGCCCGCTGGATCCAGGATCCGTCAGCCGTATCCACTGACACTGTCATCGATGCCGCCGTACGCTATTCCCGCGAGGTGGAACATTCGGACGAGAATAAAGTCATGATGGAACAGTTTCTCGACAACGAAGATGTTTTCGGTCTGGAAGATCTGTTCCTGCTTCTGCTATAATTTTTCTGAAAGCTGCCAGAACGCGACTGCGCTGGCAGCCGCTACGTTAAGCGAATCCACACCGTGCGCCATGGGGATTTTTACCGTATAATCGCACCCTTCTATGGTCTTTGCCGTCAGGCCGTCGCCTTCCGTACCGAGTACGATGGCAAGCCGTTCTACTGACGCCAGACGCGGATCATCGATGGACAGGGACTGATCTGACAGTGCCATGGCAGCGCTCCGGAATCCCAGACTGCGGAGACGCCCGGGGAGTCCGGCACTTCTGAATCTCTCCGTACCGCTTTCAGGAGATTTGTCATCCGTCTTCATATCCCCGCTCCTGTCAGAATCATTCAAAAACGTCCATGGAATCTGGAATACCGTTCCCATGCTCACACGTATGGCTCTGCGATACAGGGGATTGCTGCATCCCGGTGTCAGGAGCACAGCATCCATCCCAAGTGCTGCCGCCGAACGGAAAATAGCACCTACATTGGTCGGATTCATTATATTTTCCAGAACCGCAATCCTTGATGCGCCGCGGCAGATCTCCTCTGCGGCCGGAAGCGGTTTTCTGCGCATGGCGCAGAGCATACCCCGGGTCAGCTGAAACCCTGTAAGCTGAGTCAGGACACTGAATTCCGCCGTATAGAGCGGTATCTTACTGCAGCGCGCAAGAATCTCCTCTGTCTCTCTTTCCCAGTCATCATGTGCCATAAGGATGGAAACAGGTTCGTAGCCCGCATCAAGGGCTCTGAGAATAACTTTAGGACTCTCCGCGATGAAGAGTCCTTCTTCCGGCCTGTCCCGGTTCAGAAGCTGAGCCTCTGTCAGCCGGGCATAAATGTCCAGCTCCGGAGCGGAGAAATCTGTGATTTCAACCTTCTGTGACATGTGCCTCAACTCCCCGCTCTTCCTTACAGATGTGAGGCAATTGCCCAGATAATCGCAATCAACACAATTACTGTAATGATAACACCCCAGAATTTTGCTGTATTTTTCTGAAGTCTGTCTTTCTCTTTCAGTTCTTCATATTCGTTCTTCGGATCTTTCATCTTCTGTCCCCTTTCTCTGACATTCCCTGCTGTCAGCTGTGCTGAAACTAAATTACCGCTGTATATCTTATCATACAATGCCTGTCCCGTAAAGTCTGACGCCGGTTTTTGCCGTGGCAGGCCGGCAGATGCTGCGTGGGCGCCGTATGTCTCACTTACGTTTCCCGCGTCAGTTTCCGGATCCAGTTTCCATAATGGGATTCCAGGAATGCCGGGACACACTTGAATATCTGATCCGCGTTCAGGCAGCATACCACCACCGCGGGTGAGGCCTTCACCACAAATGCCATAATAAACGAAAGCGGAATCACAATACACCAGATACTGATCAGATCCATCTTGACAACGAACGCGGCATTCCCTCCGCCGCGGATGATTCCGTTATTTGTTGGCATCTGATAGGACATGCCCACCACTACAACACTCAGAATAATCAGGAAGGTGTTCGCCATTTCCTTTGTTGCCGGCGACAGATCGTAGATCTCCAGAATCGGAATACGGATTGCGAACAGGATAAGCCCTGATATGATTCCGATGACAACGAACATTTTCTGAAGTGTGGAGGCATATTTCTTCACCAGTGAAATATCTCCCATTCCGATCGTCTTTCCGATTATAACAGATGCAGCAGATGAAGCGCCCACTGCCATTGATTTTACCATCAGGAAGATGTTGGACGCCACACTGTTGGCTGCGATGGCTGCCGATGTCATATGCCCGAGTATTACTGTCTGCAGCGCGGTGTTCACGCCCCACAGCCCGCTCACCACCAGCATGGGCGATGTGACTTTGACGTAATCTTTTGCCAGAACACGGTCGAACTGAAGAAAGCTTTTCAGACTCAGTTTCAGGAACGGTGCCTTCTTTCTGACATAGATGATCAGTACGCTGCATTCAACAATTCTCGCCACAAGTGTACCGATCGCCGCTCCGGCAGCTCCGAGCCGCGGCGCGCCGAAATTCCCATAGATCAGTGTGTAATTGATGGCGCAGTTGATACAGAATGTCATAATTGACAGAACAAACGCGATATTCACGATCTCTACGCTTCGAAGTACTGCCAGCATAATCTGCGTGACAGCAAAAAAAAGATAGGTAAAACGAATAATATTCAGATATTCGGTGCCCTGCTGTATGATTGCTTCATCCGTTGTAAAAATATTTACGGCCTGATGCGGAAATACGCTGACCAGCGTGAACAGAATAACAGCGATTGCCACGGCTGCCTGCATTGCTGTGGCGGAGATCTTTCTGACAGGCTCCGTCTGCTTCTTTCCCCAGTACTGACTGCAGAAAATAACCAGTCCGTCTCCCAACGCCATGATAATCTGCTGGAAAACGAACTGGATCTGATTCACCGCAGAGACGCCTGACAGTGCTGTTTCACTGTAGGCGCCAAGCATTACATTGTCCGCCAGGTTTACACTCAGCGTGACCACATTCTGCAGTACAAGTACAAAATAGAGGGAGAAGAAATTCCGGTAAAAACCTTTGCTTATCTTCTGCGTCAAACTCATTCCTCCTCCGGGCTTCGGCCCCTCAATCTCAGATAATAGTATCTGAGTTTTCCGACAAGTATTGTCAGATATCTGAGTACAGGCTCCGTCGCAATCGCAAATACAACGAAAAGCATCACGCACTCAGTTGTCATGCCGGTAATCGCGAACAGGTCATTTAAGAAGATACTGCAGAACAGAAGTCCCACTATGCATCCTCCCAGAATCCCGGCACGGATCTTGTTCATCGGCGCACTGATCTTATACAGGATCATAAATCCGACGATGGCGAGCAGCATGGTTGCAGCCGTGGAAATATCCGTGGAATTCACATCAAATGTCCGCCCGAAAACAACCAGCGCTCCTACTGCCAGGGCATCCGTCACAGCCGCGGGCAGAGCTTTTAGAAATACATTTGTAAGGAAATGTCCCCTGATAATGTTTTTATTCGGTTCCAGTGCCAGGAAGAAGGCGGGAATTCCTATGGTAAACATGCTGATCAGTGAAATCTGTGAAGGCTCCAGCGGGTAGGTAAACATGAATACCAGTGAAATCAGGCTCAGCAGGAACGAGAAGATATTCTTTACAAGGAACAGACTCGCGGAGCGCTGAATATTGTTTACCACTCTTCTTCCTTCCAGAACAACCTCCGGCATACAGGAAAAATCAGATTCCAGAAGCACCAGCTGGGAAGCCTGTGCCGCCGCGTCGCTTCCGGACGCCATCGCGATACTGCAGTCCGCATCTTTGAGCGCAAGCACGTCATTGACACCATCACCTGTCATGGCAACCGTGTGCCCTGCTTCTTTCAGAATCCGCACGAACTTCCGTTTCTGATCGGGAGTAACGCGCCCGAACACCGTATTGTAAAGCACAGCTTTGCGCAGATCCTTCTCATCTCCGAGTTCCGATGCGTCCACATATTTTTCCGCGTTTCGGATCCCCGCCTGTCTCGCCACATTGGAGACGGTAACCGGATTAT
>CALWBC010000303.1 GCA_944375755.1 uncultured Mediterraneibacter sp.
AGGGCTCGGAACGGTAAATGTTCAGTAGTCCGTGATACTGCGACTGCAGCGGTTCCATGATGGATTCCAGAAGCTTCGGATCGCCGCATACAAGCAGTTTGTTTACCGGGAAGTTCAGCGATGAGGGAAAATCTTCCACGGAGATAATCGGCATGCCGTTGATTCCGGATTCGATCTCAACATAGCGGTTGGGGCAAATTCCGGAATAAATCTTTGTATCACTGTAGGAGACGATATCCAGGCCGGGGATTGTCTTTACATATTCCCAGACCGGACGGATGATTCCATCAGGCAGCGTACGGTTATAGACGATCTCTCCGGTGGAGCATCTGGTGATGCGGGCTCCGTTGAAGGAGAGCATATAGCCGCCGTATTTTTCCATTTTCAGTTCCCGGGCGAGGGGCGCGACGCCGTTAATCGGGCGTCCGCTTGCCAGGACAACAATCTTTCCCGCCTCCTGGATCTCGATCAGGGCATCACGGGTGGCGGGAGTAATCTCCTTTTTTGAATTCGTCAGCGTTCCGTCAAGATCTAAAACGAGAACCTGGTATTTCATGATTCTGTTCTCCCTGTTTCAAGCCATTTTACGATCTCGGGAAATTCCATGCCGTGGGATGCCTTGACCAGAATCGTATCACCGTCCCGGAGAATGGAGTCCGCTTTGTCAAAGAAATCCGATTTCGTATTGAAGTGAAGAACTTCCATGGGATGTCCGGAAGTTTTCGCCGTTTCAGCGCCGCCTCTGGTGATTTCTTCAGAGAGATCGCCGATGCCGATGAGCACATCGATTCCCTTTTCCGCGGCGTGCTTTCCTGTTTCGTAATGCATCTCTTTTTCCTTCGGTCCAAGTTCAAACATGTCTCCCAGAATTGCTACGGTTCTTGTATCCGCAAATGAGAGCACATCGAGGGATGCTTTCATGGATATCGGATTGGCGTTGTAGCAGTCATCGATTACCGTGTAGTGACCGGTCTCGATCAGATTGTTTCTGCCGGCGATGGGGACGTTTGCCTCGATCCCGCGGGCGATCTCTTCGTCCGTCATGCCGAGAGCATATCCCACTGCGATTCCGGCGAGTGCGTTGTGCACCATATGTCCGCCGGGGATTGCGATGTGTGCCCGGAATGAGGAGGACGGGGTGACGAATTCGGCGTCCGTTCCTCTGAGTCCCCTGTTTTCGATGTTACGTGCGTGATATGGACAGGTCGCATCAAGTCCGAAATACACGGGCACAATTCCATTTTGCGGGACATAGCCTCGGAGCTTGTCGTCATCGCCGTTTAAAATAATCGTTCCTTCCGGATTCATATAGGTAAACATCTCTGTTTTTGCTTTTAAAATTCCGTCTCTGGATCCCAGATTCTCGATGTGCGCCACTCCGATGTTGGTAATGACACAGATATCCGGGCGGGCGATTCTTGCCAGTCGTGTCATCTCGCCAAATCCGCTCATTCCCATCTCCAGGACAGCCACCTGATGTTCCTCGCGGATATTGAACACGGTCAGAGGCAGACCGATCTCGTTATTGAAGTTTCCTTCGGTTTTCAGAACAGAGAACTTCTGTGAGAGGATGGAGGCGATCATTTCCTTGGTGCTTGTCTTTCCCACGCTGCCGGTAATTCCGACTACTTTGATGTCGAGAGAACGGCGATAGTGCTCCGCGATGTCTTTTAACGCCTGCTCGCAGGAATTTACCTTGATATAGGGATAGGAGACATCACCCAGGTTCTGTTCCGATACGGAGCAGAGAGCTCCTTTCTCCATTACCTGTGGAATAAAGGTATGGCCGTCCACCCGCGCGCCTCTGATAGCGACGAACAGGGAATCCTTTTCTACTTTGCGGCTGTCTATGACAACGCTGGAAACCTCTTTCGCGGCGGTTTCGGGATCTCCGTGATAGACTCCGCCGCAGGCAGCGGCGATTTCATATAATGACATATGTTTCATAATGCCGGTTCCTTTCCTGAAAATAATTTCCGGAGTTCATACAGGTTATTTTGAATATCTTGCCTCTATGGACTTGCGGATAATAAGCTCGCACAGATCTCCGTATTCGATGCCGATCACCTTTGCCTCTTTTGGAAGGAGGCTGGCCGCGGTCATTCCGGGCAGGGTGTTCATCTCCAGACAGTAGAGATTGCCCTGATCATCCAGCAGGAAATCCGCGCGGCTGTATACGTTCAGCTTCAGCGCGCGGTAGGCGCGGACCGTCAGTTCCATCATGCGCTTCTCGATATCCTCCGGGATATCCGCAGGGCATACTTCGTCCGTGGCGCCGTCCTGATATTTATTCGCGTAGTCAAAAAATCCGGTCTTCGGAATAATCTCGATCGGCGGAAGGGCTTCTCCGTCTATGATGCCGCAGGCAAATTCACGGCCTTTGATGTAGGTCTCAATCACAACTTCATCCTCATAGCGGAAGGAGTTTTTGAGGGCCTCTGCATATTCCGCTCCGGTATGTACGATATAGACGCCGATGCTGGATCCTCCGGAGCAGGGTTTTACCACAACAGGAAGTTCCAGACCGAGAGACGCAAGATCATGGTTCGGGTCATTTTTGTGCAGGCAGACGCCTTTCGGTGTGTCCACGCCTGACTGGAGGAAGACCTGTTTGGTAAATCCTTTGTCCATGGCTACCGCGCAGCCCAGAGAGTCCGGGCCGGTGTAGCGGATGCCGAGCAGATCAAAGGTCGCCTGCAGTTTTCCGTTTTCTCCTTCTCCGCCGTGAAGACCAAGGAAGGTAATGTCGGCCAGACGGCACAGTTCGATGACATTCGGCCCCAGAAAGCAGTCCGACTGATCCGGACGGGAGGCCTTTACCGCTGCCAGATCCGGTTCCTCTTCGCTGATATTTCCCGCGATTTCAAGCCCGTGCCCGGGCAGAGTAAATACATCTTCCAGATTTTCGGGCGCTTCAGGCAGTCCCATAAATACGTCCAGCAGAAACGCATCGTGTCCTTTTTCAAGCAGTGTCCTGCAGATTCCGGCTGCGGAGACCAGTGAAACGTCACGCTCCGTGCTTAAGCCGCCTGCCAGTACAATAATTTTCATGACTGTTTATACTCCTTTATACTATGGTTTTGTAACTGTTCTCAGATATTTACATTGTTCAGAAGCTCTGTCTTTGTATCGTAGAGTTTCTGGGAGAGATCCACATATACCTTGTGGGGGTTGAAGAGACGTTTTGTCTCATCCCAGAGAGTTTCTTTCTCCTGACGGCAGTATTCGGCGATTTCTTTGACAGATGGAGAGTTGTACTTGCATTCACCACGGATGAATACAGGTTTTAAGATCTCCTTCATTGTATAAGTGCCGCCTTCCAGACGGGTCTTTTTCCATGTGGCATTCGGGTCGAAGAGAAGCAGATCCCTGGAAGTATCATATTCTTCGCCCACAAAACAGATCAGGTCGGCGCGCATCTTACCGGTTTCTTTGTCATAAATACGATAAATCGTCTTATTACCCGGATTCGTGATTTTTTCCACATTTTCCGAGATCTTGATTTTCGGAATAAACTCTCCGTTTTCATCCTGAATGGCTGCCAGCTTGTACACGCCGCCGAAGGACGGGCAGTCCTTGGATGTGATCAGGTTGGTGCCAACGCCCCAGGATGTAATAGCAGCGCCCTGGATCTTCAGGTCATTAATCAGAAACTCATCCAGGTCGTTGGAAGCGGCGATAACAGCGTCTGTAAATCCGGCGTCATCCAGCATCTTTCTCGCCTTTTTGGAAAGGTATGCCAGATCTCCTGAATCAAGACGGATGCCGTAGCTCTTCGGGTGGATACCCGCGTCGCGCATTTCCTTGAATACGCGGATGGCGTTCGGCACACCGGACTTCAGCGTGTCATATGTGTCTACCAGAAGTGTACATGCATTCGGATAGAGTCTCGCGTACTCTTTAAAGGCAGTGTACTCATCCTTAAAACTCATGATCCAGCTGTGCGCGTGAGTTCCCATAACCGGGACATCGAACTGTTCGCCGGCCAGCACGTTGGAAGTTCCCACGCAGCCGCCGATGATAGCGGCTCTGGCGCCGTAAAGACCTGCGTCCGGTCCCTGCGCGCGGCGAAGTCCGAACTCCATGACACCGTCCCCCTGTGCCGCATGGACAACACGGGATGCCTTGGTGGCGATCAGACACTGGTGGTTGATGATCGTCAGAATGGCGGTCTCAACGAGCTGCGCTTCCATAATCGGCGCAACCACTTTGATCAGCGGCTCTCTGGGGAAGATTACCGTTCCCTCGGGAATCGCGTAGATGTCTCCGCTGAAATGGAATCCGCTCAGATAGTGAAGAAAATCTTCGCTGAAAATTCCAAGCCCCCTGAGATAATCCACATCCTCATAGGAAAAGTTCAGGTTTTTAATATATTCTATCACCTGATCCAGGCCGGCCATAACAGAATAACCGCCTTTGTTCGGGTTCTCTCTGAAGAACATGTCAAATATAACAGTTTCATTTTCCTGAGTTTCAAAATAGCCCTGCATCATGGTCAGTTCATACAGATCCGTCAGCAGAGTAAGATTCTGTGCGCTCATTAGTTTTCCCTCTTTTCATTATATATGGGGCCGGAAAAGCGGCTCCGCTTCAGATTTTCTTTTCGATTATAGCACAAGTTGTTGAAAAGTAAAAGAAAATGGGAAGGTTTCTGATGGAAACTGAATTCAGACGGGATGAGTTTTTCAAGAAGCTGACGTTCAAAAACAGGGGACTGCATCGCCATGCTGAGCCCACTCCTTCGACTCTTCGAATGAATGTAACAAGACCGCAAAATGGTCGTGCAGAGGCACTCTCATTTTACGGTCTTTAACATTC
>CALWBC010000304.1 GCA_944375755.1 uncultured Mediterraneibacter sp.
CATTGCCATCATACGGGCATTGTGCTCGCTGGCATACGCCTCCACGAGAGTTCCGTATATCATACCGGTAACATAATTCGGCACGATACTGTCCATGACCGCCTTTGCCGACGGATACAGTTCAATCGCCTCGCGGTGTACATTCAGAGGCATCTTCATCTCACTGAACGAGCTTCTCTCAAGAGGAAGAAGCTTCACCACCTCGGCGTCGGACTGAACGGAGTTCTCCATTCTCGTGTATACTACGTAGATTTCATCCAGTTCACCGCTCTCGAACTGCTCCAGAAGAACACCGGAGATATCTCTGGCCCTGTGCATGGTCGGTTTCTGAACCGTGTACTGGAAATTCATGTCGATCTCGACTCCCCGTTTCGCGAAATAATGCCTTCCCAGCTCACCCACGATAAACAGCTTGTGAATTCCCGGCTTCGAGAGTATCTCCTCTTCCAGTTTCACAATGTTGTGGTTATACGCGCCGGCCAGTCCCTTATCCGCGGTGATGACAACTGATCCGATTCTTCTCTCTTCAGCCGGTATGTCCTCCCGTGCCGCGAAATAACTGTGCTCCAGCTCCGGAAGGTGACGGAGGATACGGGAAATCTCGCCCTGAAGCGCATAGAAGTACGGCTCTGTATCAGACAGTTTTTTCTTCGCCTGCGTCAGCTTTGAGGAAGAGATCATATACATCGCATTGGTAATCTTCATCGTGTCTTTTACACTGTTGATTCTGCTCTGTATCTCCCTGATATTTGCCATATTCTCACCTGCTCTTCTTGAATTCCTTTGCTGTTGAAACGATCTTTTCGATCAGCTCGTCGGAGAGAACTTTCTTCTCCTCGATCTCCTGTCCGATCTCCGGATGAGTCGCGTCAAAATAGGTCAGCATGTCTGCCTGGAACTTCTTGATCTCCCTGGTCGGCACTCCGAGAAGTACTTTATGAGTTGCCACACAGAGTGTGATTACCTTCTCGTGAAGTGACAGCGGATGATACAGCGGCTGCTTTAACAGCTCCATCAGGCCGCTTCCGTACTCAAGCTGTTCCTTTGTCGCCGCGTCCAGATCAGAGCTGAACTGCGTAAACACTTCCATCTCACGGTACTGGGCAAGATCGATACGGATACTTCCGGAAGCTTTCTTCATGGCTTTCGTCTGAGCCGCGCCACCCACACGGGATACGGAAAGTCCGACGTTGACCGCCGGTCTCATTCCTGACGCGAACAGTCCGCTTTCAAGGAAGATCTGTCCGTCTGTGATGGAAATTACGTTGGTCGGAATATACGCGGATACATCTCCCGCCTGCGTCTCAATGATCGGCAGGGCTGTGATGGAACCGCCGCCCTTCTCATCACTTAAGCGGCTGGAGCGCTCCAGCAGTCTTGAGTGAAGATAGAATACGTCTCCCGGATAAGCCTCACGTCCCGGGGAACGTCCCAGCAGAAGTGACAGCGCACGGTAAGCCACCGCGTGTTTTGACAGATCGTCATATACGATCAGCACGTCTTTTCCGCCATACATGAAATGCTCTCCGATCGCTGTTCCGGCATACGGAGCGATGTACTGCAGGGATGCGCACTCGCTGGCTGTGGATGATACCACGCTCGTATAGTCCATAGCGCCGTGTGTTTTCAGTGTATTTACAACCTGTGCCACTGTGGATGCCTTCTGGCCGATTGCCACATAGATACAGATTACATCTTTTCCCTTCTGATTCAGGATGGTATCCATTGCGATGGATGTCTTACCTGTCTGACGGTCACCGATAATCAGCTCACGCTGACCACGTCCGATTGGGAACATCGCATCGATGGAAAGAATACCTGTCTCCATCGGCACGCTGACAGATTTTCTGTCAATGATTCCCGGGGCCGGATTCTCGATCGGCCGGTAATCAGAAGCCTCGATCGCGCCTCTTCCGTCGATCGGTTCGCCAAGGGCATTTACCACTCTTCCGATAAAGCCTTCACCAACCGGGATACCGGCGCGTTTTCCGGTACGGGTTACCTTCGTACCTTCTTTGATCTCCGTATCGCTTCCGAAGAGGATACAGCCGATCTCATCCTTACGGATATCCTGGACCATTCCTTTCAGTCCGGTCTCAAATGTGACGATCTCACCGTACATTGCGTGATCAATCCCGTAGATCGTGGCGATTCCGTCACCGACGGCAACAACAGTTCCGACTTCACTGTCTTTGCTCATCATATCAAAATTCTCAATCTCCTCACGGAGAATTGAGATAATCTCATCTGAGTTAAATGAACTCAACTTGTTCACCTCCAGGTTAATGTTTGTTCTAATCTGTCCAGGCGTCCTTTCATACTCCAGTCATACTCGTCACTGCCCACGCGCAGGATAAATCCTCCGAGAAGCGAATCATCCTGACGCACGCTGATATTCGCGCTCTGAGCGCCGTATTTTCTGCAAAGAAATGCTTCCATTCCCTTTTTCTGCTCATCGCTGGGAGGTGTGATGCATGTGAGTACCGCATTCAGAACCCGGTTCTGCTCATCCCGGCACCTGTCATATGCCGCAAATATCTCCTGCATAAGATCCATTCTGTTGTATCTGCAGGCTGTCTTCAAAAAATTTCTGACTGTTTCAGGGAACACCCTGTCGATCACGTTCTGTTTTTTCTTCCGCGGAATCGTCGGATTCGTAAATACATCCGTAAGCTGCGGAACTTCTTTGAATATCTGCCGCGCTTTCTCCACGTCTTCCCCAGGAATATTAAGCTGAAATAATACTTTCCCGTAGGCTGCTGCCGGTGAGGAGCAGCGAATCTCACTATTTGTCTGCATCGCCATGGCTCTCACCTGCTTCTTTCAAAAACTGATCGTATAGATCCTGATTTCCCTGGTCCTCTGTCTTTCTGCCTATGATCCTTGCCGCTGAAGCGACTGCAAGATCCGCGATCTGTGACTGCAGTTCCTGCATCGTCTTATCCCGCTCTATGCGGACTGTCTCTCTCGCCGACTCGATAATGCTGCCGGCCTCATCCCCGGCCTGTCCTACAATGCGGTCATACTCGGCTTTCGCGTTCCTGCGGGCATCCTCGATCATCTGTACGGATTCCTGTTTAGCCCCGCTTAATGCCTTCTCGTATTCCTGCTTCATCCGGTTAGCGTCATCCTGCGCGTCCTGCGCGTGTTTCAGTCCGTCCTCGATCAGTTTCCTTCTCTGTTCCATGATATTCATCACCGGAGTAAAGAGGAAATGTCTCAGCAAAAGAAAAAGAACGACAAGGTTTATAATGGTATAGACAAGGCTCATATTGATTGATATCACCTTTTCCACCCGCCTTTCATACTATCTTTTTCCGTAATCTTTCCCCTCATCGATTAGAGAAGTACGATGATCAGAAGGCCGATGATGAAACCGTAAATAGCTGTTGCCTCTGCAAGCGCACATCCAAGAATCAGGTTCTTGCTGATCTTTCCTTCTGCCTCAGGCTGTCTTGCGATTGCTTCTGCTGCCTTTCCTGTTGCAATACCGATACCTAATCCTGCTCCGATACCTGTTAATACAGCTACTGCTGCTCCGATTGCTATAATTGCTTCCATTGTTTTTTCTCCTTTTTCTTTTCAATCTTTTTTTCTGTAAAGCAGAGACGTTTCATCCGCTCTGCCGCATTCATATCCCGGCCCTGTCCTCTGATGTAAATCGCAGCAGCCGGCCCGTGCCCGTGAACCGCACCCGCCGGACTGCCGCCGTAAAAGGCGGGAACTTTTCCGTTCCGTTATTCAACGGACGTCATTCCATCTCCTCGGTCATGAATAATGCCGTCAGGAATACAAATACATACGCCTGAAGCAGACCGTCGAAGATGTCAAAATAAAAACTTACCGGGATCGGTACGATAAGCGGTACAAAGAATTTCAGAAGTTCAAGTACCACAAATCCGGCCAGCATATTTCCAAAAAGTCGCATACACAGCGACAGCGGCCGTATGACGATCTCCAGCACCGTAATCGGCGCTACCACCGGAACCGGTTCGGCAAAATGCTTTACCCAGTGTTTTACTCCATTTTTATGGATACCGGAATACTCGATCACAAACATGCTCATGATTGCAAGCGCTGCCGTCACATTCAGATCTTTTGTGGGCGGCTTGAAACCAAACAGCGGCGCCAGCGTATTAGCCGCCGCAAGATAGAGAAGCACTGTGATCAGATAGGGGACATATCTTCGGTTCTCTTTTCCGATGATCCCCTCGAAGAAATCCTGTGCCCAGCCAATCGCAGCTTCCAGTGCAAGCTGTACCTTGCCGGGGTTCTCCACCCTCAGGTTTCTCACGAAGATAATCGACAGGATGACCAGGACGGCCATGATAATCCACGTAACCACAACGGATTCCGATATATCTCCCAGAACCGGCAGAGTAAAGACTGTTTCACAGTTTAATTCTTCCATCAGTCTTTCTGTCAGATCTCCCGTATTGCTCCCTCCTTTACCTCTTTTCTTTTTTTCCTTATAAAACTCCGGAACACGATCTGAAAAAGAATTTTGAGTATAAAAAAAAGAGCTGCTCTCCTTCGAACCCCCTAAATCTTTTTCACAATTTCCGGACTGTTCTGCCCGGCGCCAGTATTACTGAAACACCCCGAGACAGTCTTTGCTTTTCTTCCTTATTATATTATCAGGACTCCGAAAAGCTGACTAAATATTACGCCCGTGTTCAACATTTGTCAACAATTTCATTTTTTCTCTCCCTCTTCCCCGGACAGCCTGTTTTTTCTTCCATTTTGTCACTTTTTGACGCTTTGAAAAAGTGATGTTTTATTAAATTTTCATCTCTTCTTAACACAAAAAAAACGCCGTCTCCCGGACGCCGCGTAATTTTGTATAGTTTTCACGAATTTAATCCGATTATTTGTACGTTTCTCACAACAACCAAAAGATATCTTTTGTTAAAAAACGGCAATGCGGTATAAACCCACTGCCTTTTGAGCTATAATATGAACGAGGTGCATAAATGAATACCATGAAACGAATGATATCCGAATATTTCCCGGAAGCATCGGACAGGATTTATTTTCTGTGCGGTGTATTCATGCTGTCCACGGAAATATGGAAGCAGCTCCTGCTGACCTTCTCTGTCGGAGCCGGCCGCTATAATCTGTGGTATCTTCCATTTCAGCTCTGCAGCATGCCGATGTATGTTCTCCTCGCTTATCCATGGTTTCGCCGCGAAAAGATCCGGCGCGCCCTGCTCTGCTTTCTCATGTGCTACTGCCTGCTTGGCGGCACCGCGGCCTTCGCGGACACAAGCGGAATGCACTATGCGGTTCCCGCGCTCACCGTACATTCCTATCTCTGGCATGTACTTCTTATTCTGATCGGAATCGGTTCCGGTATCCTGTACGCGCGGAAATACGCCGGTTTTCCCGAAATCAGGGGGAAGATCCTCTTTTCCCGCCGACTGGCGTCGTCGCTCCACGCGCGGCCCTTCCTGCACGCCACCGCTCTCTACTTGATCTGCTGCGGCATCGCGGAAATACTCAACCTGGCGCTGGACCCGTACGGAAACATCAATATGTTCTATATCAATCCCGACTACGAGATGCGCCAGGTCGTGTTCTGCAGGCTGGTGCCCCTGCTCGGGAACGGCGGAGCCATTCTGTTATACATCGCCGCCACCGTTCTCGGCGCTTTTCTCCTATTCCTTCTCTGGCACGCAG
>CALWBC010000305.1 GCA_944375755.1 uncultured Mediterraneibacter sp.
ATCCCGGACGCGTACCGTAGTCCTATATCTGGCGATAGAGATGACGCGGTATACCATCAACCATTACAGGTGATACGTCGCCCTGGATGAGCGGGCGTACATAACTGACGAATTCATCGGTCACGTAGGAACCGTCTTCCGTCACCCAGTCACGGGGAACCAACTTTTCATCATTTGCGATTTTGTGTACATCTTTGACTTCGGTGCCGCACTGATACGGATCATCGGACAGCCTCTGAAGTACGACCATTTTTCCGGAATCTCCTTCATCGGCAGCTTTTACCGCGGCACCGCCTACCTGATAGGCTTCCAGAATATCCACACGGGAAGCGCAGTGAGACGCGGAGCGCTGAAGCGAGCTGAGCTCAATGGCGCGTGTCTTGCAGCCGATTTCCCCGGCGATATAGCTTGCCAGGTAGTTGGCGGTTCCGGAGAGCTGTTTGTGTCCGAACGCGTCTACGAAATCCACGCTCTGTCCAAGCTCGCATACATATCTTCCGTCAGCCAGACGGATTCCCTCGGAAACAGCGACCACTACGGAAGGTTTCTGAGAGAGCAGTTCTTTTACCTTGGTGCCGAAGGCTTCGATGTCAAATGGAAGCTCCGGAAGGTAGATCAGATCCGGTCCCGCGCAGTCTTCGCCTTTGGCAAGCGCGGCGGCTCCGGTGAGCCATCCGGCATTGCGTCCCATAATTTCCACAATGGAGACGAGCCCGTTTTTATATTCCAGGCAGAAGCTGTCGCGGATGATTTCCTTGACGGAAGTTCCGATATATTTTGCGGCGCTTCCGTATCCCGGTGTATGATCTGTAAGAGCAAGGTCATTGTCGATTGTCTTCGGGCAGCCGATGAAACGGGTGGAGTACCCGGTGACGATCGCGTAATCGGAAAGTTTCTTGATTGTGTCCATGGAATCATTTCCGCCGATGTAGATAAAAGCTTCTATGTTCAGCTTTTCCAGAATGCCGAAAATTTTTTCATACACATCCCGGTCCTCGTGGATTTCCGGCAGCTTGTATCGGCATGACCCGAGGAAAGCGGCAGGTGTCCGCTTCAGAAGTTCTGCGTCGAGATCATTTTTAATATATTCGGACAGATCGATATATCTCTCCTGCAGGAGTCCCTGGATTCCGTGAAGCATTCCGTACACTTTCGCTGCTCCACGGTCTTTCGCCGTACGGTAAACGCCTGCGAGGCTGGAGTTGATGGCCGCGGTCGGCCCGCCTGATTGTCCGACGATTACGTTTCCTTTCATGTTAAAGTACCTCCGTTCTGATGTTCTGTCTGAGAAGTCCCTTCACAAGACGCCTATAAATACAGTTTAGTGCATAATCACTAATTTGTAAATGTAAAATTGAAAAATATGGGCAAAATAACGAAAAGACGGGCGGGTTGAAAACTGGCGCGGAAAAATGGTATACTGATAGCAATTCAGAACAATAACTGCCGTACATTCGTGCGGCCAATTTCAGGAGAGGTGACAAATGAAAAAGTATGATTATCTGATCGTCGGAGCAGGACTCTATGGAGCGGTTATGGCATATGAGCTGGGCAAAAAGGGAAAGAAATGCCTTGTGATCGACAGGCGCAGCCACATTGCCGGAAATATTTACTGCGAGGATGTGGAAGGGATTCACGTACACAAGTACGGAGCGCATATTTTTCACACATCTGATAAGAGAATCTGGGATTATGTAAATCAGTTCGCGGAATTTAACAATTATATTAATTCTCCGGTGGCTGTTTATAAGGACGAACTCTATAATCTTCCGTTTAATATGAATACTTTCAGCAAGATGTGGGGAATCCGGACTCCGCAGGAGGCGAAGGAGATTATCGAGAGGCAGCGGAAGGAGACCGGGATCACAGAACCGAAGAATCTGGAAGAGCAGGCACTGTTTCTTGTGGGACGGGATATTTACGAGAAGCTGGTCAAGGGATATACGGAGAAGCAGTGGGGAAGAAAATGCACGGAGCTTCCGGCGTTTATCATCAAGAGACTGCCGTGCCGTTTTATCTATGACAACAATTATTTCAATGACCGCTATCAGGGGATTCCGATTGGCGGATATACCCCCATCGTGGAAAAGATGCTTGCCGGCGCGGATGTCCGGACCGGTGTTGATTTCTTCGAGTTCAGGAAAGAGAATCCGGACATAGCGGAAAAGATTATCTTTACCGGTATGATTGACGAGTATTTTGAGTATAAACTGGGTGCTCTGGAATATCGTTCCGTGCGGTTTGAGACAGAGGTTCTGGACTGTGAGAACTATCAGGGAAATGCGGTTGTAAACTATACGGACAGAGAAGTGCCCTACACACGCGTGATTGAGCACAAGCATTTTGAGTACGGACAGCAGGAAAAAACGGTTATCCCCAGGGAGTATTCCTCCGAGTGGAGCGTGGGCATGGAACCCTACTACCCGGTTAATGACGAGAAGAACAACGCTCTTTTCGCAGAGTATAAGAAGCTGGCGGAAAAAGAGGACAATGTGATCTTCGGCGGACGTCTCGGGGATTATAAATATTATGATATGGATAAGGTGATCGCGGCGGCGCTTGACCGTCTCGAGCAGATGGACTGACAGCGGCGCGGTGCCGGGACGCAGCATAATGTTGCGCTCCGGCAGAGAGAGCCGCTTGATTTTTCCAACCGGTTCGGGTATGATACAGGTACCCGGAAAGATTTCTTTTTTCTATTCCGATCATTCTTTTTTCGGCATCAGGTTCTGATGAAATTCGTTTTTGAAAACGGGATGTATCTGATATGGATCCGGCAGATGAGGGAACTGCCGGTTCTGTTACAGCACGCAGCCAGAGGAAACAGAATATGGAAAAAATGTATGAAGTGCTGAAGTTTATTGAACATGGAACTCACTGCCGGCAGAGCATGGACTGTGTGCAGGGAATGATTCTGCTTGATTTTATGAAGGAGAATCCCGCTGTGGAGAAGGCGGTGCTGCTGAAATGGTTCCGGCAGCTTGCTGTCTGTGTGGATCAGTTTCACCGGTGCAGGGGACGGCAGAACTACCGGTATCTGAATCCCTGCAGCGTTCTTGTGTCAGAATCCGGGAAAATCCTGCTTCTTGACATGGAAGCGGCGGATAACGCCCCGGCGATGAAGCAGATGCAGAGCCGGGCCATGCGGAGTCATTTTGTCAAACCGCTTTATGACATGGGCACAGGACGCAGTTTTGACGCGGACTTCTACGCGTACGGGAAAACGATACAGTTTATGCTGGCATACCTGGAGGTGGAACCGGCGCTGACCAAAAGAGAGGAACTCAGGCTGTCCCGCGTGATCCGGAGGTGTACGGGAGAGTCGAAAAAGAGGTACGAGGAGTTCAGGCAGATTGTAAATGAACTGCCGGTGCCGGCAGGGAGAAAGACAAACAGCCGGGGGAAAGGCGGAAGGGCGCTGACAGCCGCAATGGGAGGCGCTGCTGCGGGGATCATTCTCTGCGCGGTTCTGGTGATTGCCGGAGAAAACGGAAGCAGTGCTGCCGGACCGGAAGGCCGGCTGGCAGCCGGATACGGAGAAGATATGGCAGCAGAAAACGGGCTGACAGAAAAAGTACTGACAGAAAAAAGTGCCGGGAACTGATCCCGGCACTTTAAAGCCCCCCTGAAAAGGGAGGATGCCGGGTGACCGATCGGCTCGGTCCCCGGCATGTATTATGAAAAAGTTTATTCCAATAACTTCTTGACGTCTTTTTGATTTGTTTTCCTTTCGATGGTTTTAGTATATGGTATATAAATGAAGAAAACGTGATGAGAAGATGAAGGATTTTTAAATGATAAATGAACAAATTATGAACGGGAAAATTCAGAAAAAAGAATGTAAAAACAATATCTGAAAAAAGTAAAAGACCGATGGGGGAGCCATCGGTCTTTTGAGGGGAGTATAAATAATTAATAAGGGGTTGTAGAAAGTAACCTTCCTACAATAGACAGTATAATATACGAAAATGGAAAAAGCAAGCAAAAAATAAAAAATGTGAATAAAAAGTGTACCGCAAGAAATACTAACAGTGTACCAATTCAATTTAGGAGGGTTACTCATGGCTAAGAATTACAGCAATAACAACAATTCAAACAAAAACACAAACTCAAAAAACGGTTCTTATTCTTCCTACGGTGATTCGCAGAACAAGAACAGAAATTCCGCGAAAAACAGCAGCAATTCCGGTTCAAATATGTCCGGGAATAAAAACTGCGG
Source organism: uncultured Mediterraneibacter sp. (assembly GCA_944375755.1). Taxonomy (GTDB): domain Bacteria; phylum Bacillota; class Clostridia; order Lachnospirales; family Lachnospiraceae; genus Mediterraneibacter. The sequence continues at coordinate 4,220 of CALWBC010000305.1, forward strand.
CAGAAATTCCGACGCTTATGACGAATCAGACCGCTACTAGAGCGCGCGACTGAGAAGAAGAGGCGGAAGGCAGAGTAAAGTTCGGCTTTACTCTGCCTTTATTTTATAGTAATATTTATAGTAATATGGAAATGAAAAAGTGCAAGGACGGGAATATTCATGAATAAAATGGAATGGATTGCTCCCTGCCACTTCGGTCTGGAATCGGTTCTGAAGCGCGAAATTCAGAATCTCGGTTATGATATCATACAGGTGGAAGACGGAAGGGTGACATTTGGCGGCGGGCTGGATGCGCTGTGCAGGGCGAATATTTTTCTGCGGACAGCAGAGAGGGTTCTTCTGAAGGTGGGAAGCTTTCGGGCGGAAACATTTGAAGAACTTTTTGACAAGACGAAAGAACTGCCGTGGGAGGAGTTCATACCTGAGGACGGAAAGTTCTGGGTCGCAAAGGCCGCTTCTGTAAAGAGCAGACTGTTCAGTCCTTCGGATATTCAGTCTATTATGAAAAAGGCGATGGTGGAGCGCCTCAAATCAAAGTATCATATTCAGTGGTTCCCGGAGACAGGGGCCTCCTATCCGGTCAGGGTGTTCCTGATGAAGGATCAGGTGACTGTGGGGATCGACACCACAGGAGTTTCCCTTCACAAGAGAGGGTATCGGCCGGTGGCCGGGAAAGCGCCGATCGCGGAGAATCTTGCCGCGGCTCTGATTATGCTGACGCCGTGGCGAAAGGATCGGATACTGGTGGATCCTTTCTGCGGAAGCGGTACGTTCCCCATTGAGGCGGCGATGATGGCGGCCAACATTGCGCCGGGTATGAACCGGTCGTTTACTGCGGAGTCATGGGACTCCCTGGTCGGGAAGAAGGAATGGTACGATGCGGTAAATGAGGCAAATGATCTGATCGATGATTCGGTGGAGACCGATATACAGGGATATGACGCGGACGGAGATGTCCTGCGGGCAGCGCGCAGAAACGCTGAGGCAGCAGGTGTGTCCCATCTGATTCACTTTCAGCAGAGAGAGGTAAAGGATTTAAGCCATCCGAAGAAATACGGATTTATCATTACCAATCCTCCTTACGGAGAGCGGCTGGAGGAAAAGAAAACACTTCCGCGCATATATGGAGAGTTTGGTGAGGCATTCGCGAGGCTGGACAGCTGGTCCGCTTATATGATCACGAGCTATGAGGAAGCTGAGAGGTATTTCGGCAGGAAAGCGGATAAGAACCGGAAAATATACAATGGAATGATCCGTACATATTTTTATCAGTTTGCAGGGCCGAAACCGCCTAAACATAGAAGGACAGAGGGTACATAATAATGAAGAAAAGAATTGTGTTTGCGACAGGAAATGAGAATAAGATGAAAGAGATCCGCATGATTCTGGCGGATCTTGGAATGGAGATTCTCTCCATGAAGGAAGCGGGAGCCGAGACGGAGATCGTAGAAGACGGCATGAGTTTTGAGGAAAACGCGGAGATTAAGGCGAGAGCGGTAGCGCGTATTTTAACGAGCGATATTGTGCTCGCGGATGATTCCGGTCTGGAGATTGACTACCTGGACAAGGCTCCCGGTATCTATTCCGCGCGTTTCGCGGGAGAAGATACTTCCTATGATATCAAGAACCGGATTCTTCTGGACCGGCTGGAAGGAGTGCCGGATGAGGAGAGAACCGCGCGGTTTGTCTGCGCGGTAGCGGCTGTTTTTCCGGACGGCACAGTGTCCACGGTCAGAAAGACCATTGAGGGGCGCATTGCCCACGAGGCGGCGGGAGAGAACGGGTTCGGCTATGATCCGATTTTCTATGTGCCGCAGTATGGCTGTACGACGGCGGAGATGACACCGGAGCAGAAGAATGAACTGAGCCACAGGGGAAAAGCTCTGAGGGCAATGAGGGATATGCTGAAGGAAAAACTGGGAGTGTAACGTTATGAGAGTGATGATTGTCAGCGATACACATGGGAGACATGCGGGGCTGGACCGCGCGCTGGAGGAAGCGGGCAGCATCGATATGTTTATCCATCTGGGGGATGTGGAAGGCGGAGAAGACTATATCAATGCGGTTGTTGACTGTGAGAAACACATTGTCAGAGGCAACAACGATTTCTTCTGTGATCTTCCGAAAGAGGAGGAATTCCATATCGGGCCTTACAAGGCTTTTATTTCTCATGGACATACGTACTGTGTGTCTCTTGATCCGGAGCATATTCTGGAAGAAGGGGAAGCCAGGGGGGCTGATATTGTCATGTTCGGACATACTCACAGGCCTTTCTATGAGAAGAAAGGGAAAATCACGGTGCTCAATCCGGGCAGTCTTTCCTTCCCGAGGCAGGAGGGACGCAGGCCCAGCTATATGATGATGGAAGTGGATGATCGGGGAGAGGTGTCCGTAGAACAGCGCTATCTGTAGGCCCGAACAGGCCTGCGGAGGCCGCCGGTACGTGAGAAAAACAGCGATAAAATCCGGGTTGGAAAAACATATGAAAAAAATCTTAAAAAAATTGTTGACACATCGGAAACCTTGTAATATAATAGTCAATGCGCTACGGGAAAGACAGGAAACGTAGTAATAATACCGGGGTGTGGCTCAGCTTGGCTAGAGCGCCTGGTTTGGGACCAGGAGGTCGCAGGTTCGAATCCTGTCACCCCGATATGTGCGGGTGTAGTTCAATGGTAGAACACCAGCCTTCCAAGCTGG
>CALWBC010000306.1 GCA_944375755.1 uncultured Mediterraneibacter sp.
TGGCAAACCGGATGAACGAGGCGGACTACAAAGTGTATCAGTATCATGCGGGCCAGCTTATGGATGATCCGTATGAACCGATGGATCCGGAATTTGCGCAAAAGGTCGCGAACGTGGATTTCGCGGATGAAAGTTATATATATTATTGCGCCACGGACCTTGACACTGAACCGGATGACGGGATTTATCCGGAGTCTCTCGGTTCTGTAAAGTTTGAGGGACGTATCCGGGAAGTCGCGGAAGAAGAGATGGAATCTGACGGGGCAAATGAAGCGTGGGCCAGTACGGTTCGCGAAGTGATGGAGACCGGTTCGGATTATGAAATGGGAATTCTCGGGATGGACGCGTCCGCTCTGCCCATGGAAGCGGAAAATCTGAACGTGTATGACGGGGGCCTGGATGAAGAAAAGTTTGCTGCCGGAGACTATCTGATCTATCAGCCGGTCAACGCGTTCTTCGCCGGGGAAGGCTATGAATACAGCGGGATGAAGGCCGGAGAGGAGATTGCCCTTTCCTTTGCGGTTCCGGGGACAGACAGCTATGTGGAGAAGACGTTTACGGTAATGGCAGTTGTCGGGACAAAGCCGGACAGTTATGCGGGAGAAATTGGAACAGGCACCATTCGGCTTGTAATCTCCGACGATGCATTCCGGGAGATCTACGGAGCGCAGGCGGATCAGATGGTGAGCAGTATCCTGATCAATACATCCGGGCAGGATGAGGCGGCTTATCAGACTGAGCTTGAGAATCTGGTGAAAGAAAGTCTGAACACACAGATCCGGGTGAACTCAAAGTATGAGACCCGGCTGAGTGAGGAAACACAGAAAACCCAGAAAGTATGTATCGGTATTTTTGTGGGAATTATTGCAGGTCTGATCGGCATGGCCAATATCGTAAATACGCTTGTGACGGGCGTGCTCTCAAGAAAGATCGAATATGCGGCGCTTCAGTCTGTGGGAATGACAAAGCGGCAGATGACATGGGATATTTTCATTCAGGGCATGAAGATGATTCTGATCAGCCTTATTGTGATGATCCCTCTCGGGTATCCGGTCACACAGATGCTCTCCCGGTATCCGTTGTCAACAGGATTTCAGCCGGCCCTCTACGGAGTATCCCTTGTCATGGTGACAGCGGCGGGCGTGCTGCTGGCTGCGGCAGTAGCCGTGATCCTGACAGAAACACTGAATAAAAAGACGGTTGTGGAACGGCTCAGGGAAGCTGATTGAGATAAAGCAGACAACCAGTTCCGTATGAATGCGGGAGGTGAATGCGGGAAGGAGGATGGAAAATGTACCGGATTTTAGTTGTGGAAGATGATACGGTCCTCAGAAACGGAATTGTATATTCTCTGAAAAAAGAGGGGTATGAGACAGAGACGGCGGGGAGCTTAAAGGAGATGAAGGAAGTCCTTTCCCGGCCTCTGGATGCAGTTTTTCTGGATGTATCCCTGCCGGACGGTGACAGCCGGAATTATCTCGAGTCGCGCCGCCGTGACCTGAATATCCCGGTCATTTTCCTGACTGCCCGCAGTACCGAGCGCGATCAGATAAGAGGTTTTGACGCCGGAGCAGATGACTATATCACCAAGCCGTTTTCCATACCGCTTCTGATGAGAAGGCTCAGAGCGGTTCTCAGGAGGAACGAAAAAGAAGACGGCAGCCTTTACCGCACAGATAATCTGATGTACGATTTTAAAACAAAGATACTGACAAAATCAGACGTTCCTGTTTCTTTAAGCAAAACAGAGATGAAAATCCTTGAGATCTTTCTGGCAAATCGGAACCAGGTGCTTACATGGGAGACAATGCTTGAGAAAAAATGGGATATTGACGGGAATTTTGTGGACAAAAATACATTGAGCGTGAATATCGCAAGGCTCAGAGCCAAACTTGAAGATGACAGAAAGAATCCAAGGTACATACGGAATGTCTTCGGAATCGGATATAAATGGAGTGATGAAAATGACAGATAATCGGAAATTAGTCGGCAGGACGGTAAAAACGGCGGGAATTGTGTGGGCGATTTCTTTTGCTTTTTTCCTTTTTATCTGTCCGCAGATCGAAACAAGGACAGCCGTTGCGGTATATGGGGTGTGGAATCTCCTTGTTTTCGGTGCGGCTTATCTTAGAATCAGCTGTAATGTTACCACTGTGCTGAAAAAAGCAGATGAATGCGTTCAGAGTATGATTGACGGCGAACCTGTCCGGATGTTTTCGGAGGAGGAAGAATCGGTTCTCGGAAAGTTCCAGTCCCGGATCCGAAAGCTTTATGAGATTCTTGACGGGGCAAGGGAGCGGGAAGAAAAACTGCATAGTGAACTGAGCGCTCTGGTGGCAGATCTTGTCCATCAGGTAAATACCCCGCTTACAAATATACAGATGTACTGCGGCTTTCTTGTGCAGGACGAGCTCCCTCAGAAAGACAGGGAGCAGATCGCGGAGGTGGTCAGCGCACAGGTAGAGAAACTGGGATGGTTCGCGGAAGGTTTCACGAAGACGATGAGACTGGAAGATGATATCCGGCGGCTGAATCCTGTGAAACAGCCCCTGGCGGAGGCGGTGCTGGCTGCGGTTGATCAGATTTCACTGAAGGCAAAAGAAAACGGGAACGAAGTGATGTTTTCCGGAGATCAGACGGCCTGTGCGGTATATGACAGACGCTGGACGGAAGAAGCGGTTTTCAATCTTCTTGACAATGCGGTGAAATATGGAGAAAAGGGAATGCCTGTTAAAGTAAGTATCGTTGCCTATGAACTGTTTGTGCGTATTGATATTACAAATTATGGGCAGGTAATTCCTGAGAGTGAATATCCGAAACTTTTTATGCGCTACTACAGAGGGGAGAACGCGGCTTTTGTCAAAGAAGGAATCGGGCTGGGGCTGTATCTGGCAAGGGAGATTGTGACAGAGCAGGGCGGTTATATCAAGGTTGGAAAAACAGGAAACATCGGGAATGTATTCAGCGTATTTCTGAGAAAGAGCTGAGTGCATTTTTCAGCTGCGAAAACTTGTTTTAAAAAAAAAGAAAAAAGTACTGGACAAGAGGACAAA
>CALWBC010000307.1 GCA_944375755.1 uncultured Mediterraneibacter sp.
CATACAATCTGGAGCAGGAGTGTATGAAAAGCCTTCGTTCCAGATGTTAAAAAGCGACAGATGAAGTGCCATTGCACGCACATCTGTCGCTTTTGTTACATCTGTTCGAAGCTTTGAAGGAACGGGCTCCGTATGGCGTTACATTTCCTTCTTCTCCGGCTTCATCCGGTCGGCAGATATCATTCCAGGCGGACGGTTCCCGGCAGAAAAATGCAGGATTTCAAACAGGAAGAACCGGTCGGAAGGTAACTGACGAAGGGGACATTTTTAATGTTCCGGTATTGATTTTGAAATCTTCGTCGATCTCCTTCCGACCACTTCCTCTTGTCTCAAATTCTGTTTTTTGGTGGAAACAAAAGACGCGGCTGGCATTTTCCGACTGGATGTGTCAGTTCAAAAACAGGAGACTGCGTGAGCCATGCATTTGAGCAGGAACGTCTGAAAAGCCTTTGTTCTGGATGTTAGGCGGGGACAGATGGAGTGCCTTTGCACGAACATCTGGTTCCGTCGTTACATCCATTCAAAGCTTTGAAGTAAGTGGGCGAAGCATGGTGATGCAGTCTCCTGTTTTTGAACGTCAGCCTGTCGAAAACCTCCACTCTCTGATTTGGTTTCCAGTAGAAAAATCAGAATTTTTAACAGCGAAAACCCGCCAGCTGCAAATCTGACGGGTTTCGTTGTTTTATAGTTATCTAAAGGAATGAGAGTAAAGTGCGGCGCTTCTAAGCGCCTGAACTTTATGAGGGGGGGAAGATAGTTGTTTATCAACTATCTGACGTAAAGTATAAACGGAAAATGTGGACAAAGTATGATGAAAGAATAAAAGAAACGGGAAAATTATAAACTGGGGATGAAAGAAAACGATAGAATATCTTAAGATGAAAACTGATTGAAAGCAAAGAGGTTTGGTGCAAAAGTACTAAAAAACAATCTATAAATTTGGAGAATTTGACAGTGGAATATTGAAAAAACAGGTGATATGATAAGACATAAAAAAGCAAGGCGTTACTCCTCGGAGGCTCCACTTGTAAGAATCCATGATCGGATTCTTTTTTGGTGAAGCATTCGGGGATTTTTTATTGCACAAAACATTATTTATTATTATTTGGAACAGGAGGCCGGTGCAATGAAGATAGAAAAAAGAATCAATCATAATGCGGCATTGGCTATAAATGATAACGGAAATGAACTTGTCATACTCGGAAAAGGCGTTGGCTTTCCGAAAACACCATATGAACTGACAGATCTTTCGCTTATTACAAGAACGTTTTACGATGTGGATACCCGCTATATGGACATGGTCGGCAGCCTTCCGCAGTCAGTTCTGCTTGCGAGTGCAGATATTATTGAACAGGCTGAGATTAATCTGGACTGTGCGCTGAATCCAAATGTTACATTTACACTGGCAGATCACTTGAATTTTGCAATAGAGAGAATGGGAAAGGGCGTGGATATTGCAACGCCTTTATCCTATGATGTGGAACATTTGTACCCGCAGGAATATGAGCTGGGACTTCTGGCTCTGGACATTGTGGAGGACTATACGAAAAAGCGGCTGCCTGACAATGAGATTGTCAGTATTGCCCTGCACCTGATTAATGCGGAAGCGGAAACAGGTGACATGCATTCCACATTAATGAACCTGAAAATAATTACGGATATTACCGAAATCATTGAAGAGGAACTGGAAATTCAGATTGATAAAACCAGTTTCCAGTATTCCCGGTTTAATATGCATCTTAGGTACCTCATCCAGCGGCTTTCATCAGGAAAGCAATTAGACAACGGAGCAGGAAAGATGCTGCGGACTCTGATTACAGAGTACCCTGAAACTTATGAATGCGCCCGCAAAGTGGCAGATTATTTTAAGAAAAACTGGACATGGGAATGCAGCCAGGAGGAAACCCTTTATTTAATGCTTCACATAGGAAGGCTGCAGGAAAAAAATGACTGATTGAATGTATCCTGCATACAGCGCGCATATGCAGCTACAGATAAAAACAAAAGTAAAGGAGGATCCTGCAATGAATCTGGAACAGTTATTAAGCCAGGTAAAAAAAGAAATTGGCGGAGAAAACAACTTTGTACACAGCAAATATCAGAATGGGATATTGAATGTGACTGTAAAAGATGGCAGCGCAGTGGATCTGAATGCTTTGAAGCAGATCCCGGAAGTGGCAAAAGCGGAACTTTACCGAAGCCGTGTCCGGATAACTGTAGTGAATGATGATTCAGAAAAGGAGAACAATATGGCAAAGAATTACAGCGCTCTTGCAGAAGATATTATTGCAAAAATCGGCGGAAAAGAAAATATTAAAGCACACACGCACTGCGTGACACGTCTGCGTTTCAACCTGACGGATGAAAGTAAAGCGGATACGGAAGCTGTTAAGGCCATTCCGGGAGTCCTTGGTGTCTCTGTTCAGGGAGGACAGTATCAGGTGATTATCGGAGCGGATGTGGCGAATGTTTATCAGGCAATTGTGGATCTGATTGGGGAGAGCAGAAAGACAAACGAGAATGTTTCGGAGGAAGAAAAGGCAGAGAAAAAGAAGAACCCGGTCACTGTAGTATTTGATACTTTGTCCGGAACCTTCGTACAGATCATTCCGGCTATTCTTGCGGCAGGTATGATCTCGGCGATCCTGACGCTGCTGACAACGTTCGGTCTGGTGGATGCGGAGAGCACCACCTACACGGTATTTTCGGCGATTCAGTCGGCGGTATTCTATTTCCTGCCCCTGCTGACAGGTTATGCCTGCGCGAAGAAGCTGGGATCAAATCCGGCGGTGGGGCTGGCTCTGGGAGCGGTCCTCTGCTATTCGACCATAAATGGGGCGGAAGGGCTTTCTGTATTCGGTCTGCCGATTATGACAGTTACATACTCCAATTCGGTATTTCCGGTCATCCTGGGAGTGATACTGATGTATTTCGTGGAAAAGGGATTGACAAAGATTGTTCCGTCTGTGCTGAAATCTCTGGTAGTTCCGACCATAACTCTGCTGGTTGGCGTTATAGCGACACTTCTGGTACTTGGACCGATAGGAACGCTTCTCGGAAATGGAATGTACGCTATTGTTTCACTGCTTTCCGAGTATGCAGGATGGTTCGCACCGGCACTGATCGCACTTCTTTACCCGATTATGGTATTTACCGGAATGCATTACAGCCTCATGCCTTTTACAATGATTGGCCTTTCATCAGTTGGGTATGATCCGCTTCTGATGGTGGCAGGTTTCGTGGGAAATATCTGCGAGGGCGGAGCTGGTCTTGCGACTGCTTTATATGAGAAGAACAGCGATAAGAAATCGACAGCCTTCGGCGCCGGGATAAGTGCACTCTGTGGTGTTACCGAGCCGGCTTTGTTCGGTGTCACTCTTCCCAATCGGAAGACGCTGATCGCCGTTATGGCAGGTGGTTTCTGCGGAGCCCTGATCGCAGGGATTTTCGGATGTAAAGCATATAATTTCGTTGGCGGCCTTCCGTCTCTGCCGATGTTTATTGATCCGGCGGGAAGTCCGGTAAATTTGATTGTGGCGCTTGTATCAATAGCGGTGGGCTTTGTAGTGACATTTGTACTGACCTATATTCTGAATGCGGGAGGAAGAAAGAAAAATGCATAAATTATCAAAAGATTTTCTCTGGGGCGGTGCGGTTTCAGCTACGCAGTCGGAGGGTGCCTATCTGGAAGGCGGTAAAGGGCTGTCTATATTCGATATCATGACGAAAGGGGAGCGCAATACCCCAAGGAGAAATACGGGAACTGTTCAAGAGGGGGAGATATACCCGAATCATTACGGCATTGATTTCTATCATCGCTATCCCGAGGATGTTAAACTGCTGAAAGAACTGGGAATCAGGGCCTTCCGGACTTCAATTTCGTGGGCACGCATCTTTCCGACCGGTTTCGAAGAGCAGCCGAATGAGGAAGGGCTGCGGTTTTATGATCAGCTGTTTGATACATTGCTGGAAAATGGAATAGAGCCGGTAGTTACCATGCTTCATTCAGATGTGCCGCTGGAACTTGCGCAAAAACTGGGTGGCTGGAAGAATAAAGAAATGGTCAGATACTTTGCCCGTTATGTGGAGGTGATTGTCTCCCATTATAAAGCAAAAGTGAAAAAATGGATTACCATTAATGAAATAAATGCCGTTAATTATGTTCTGTGGTTCAGCTGCGCAATGCTGGATGACGATGAGAAGTCCAAAGCGCTGGCGGCGTCCCATCTGCTTCTGGCCAGCGCAACAGCAGTAAAGATCGGCCACGGCATCGATCCGGACGCTTTGATTGGCGGTATGGTAACAGACTGCTACAGCTATCCCTATACCTGCAATCCGGATGATGTGCTGCAGTCGGTGGAGGATGTAAGGACCAATATTTATTTTGCTGATGTTATGTGCCGCGGATATTATCCGTCCTATCAGAAGATGAAACTTAAGAGAGCCGGGATCTGTCTGGATCTGACAGAAGATGACGAAAAGATACTGAGAGAAGGCACGATTGATTTCCTTGGATTCAGCTATTATTCATCTCATGTTTCCTCTGTGGTGAAGGATGAACTGGTCGAGGGCAATCTGCTTCAGAATATTGTGGGAAAGAAGAATCCATATCTTGAAGCCAGCCAGTGGGGATGGCAGATTGATCCCAAGGGGCTTAGATATTCGCTGAATGAATTCTATGACCGTTATCAGAAGCCACTGTTCATTGTTGAAAACGGCCTGGGCGCCAAAGATGAAATTGATGAAAACGGAAAGATTAATGATTTATATCGCATTGAGTATTTGAGGGAGCACATCAGGGCTGTTGAAGATGCGGTGTGCATTGACGGCGTAGAACTTATGGGATATCTGGTATGGGGAATTATCGACGTGATATCCGGTACAACAGGAGAAATGTCAAAACGCTATGGACTGATCTATGTGGATCAGGACGATGAGGGAAACGGCATGCTGGAGCGGAGAAAAAAGGCGTCTTTTGACTGGTATAAAAAAGTGATTGCATCAGATGGAGAAGATCTGGAAGATTAAAATAAAACAGCGAAAACCCGTCAGCCGCAAGTCTGACGGGTTTCGTTGTTTTATAGTTATCTAAAGGAATGAGAGTAAAGTGCGGCGCCTGTAAGCGCCTGAACTTTATGAGGGGGAAGATAGTTGTTTATCAACTATCTGACATAAAGTATAAACGGAAAATGTGGACAAAGTATGATGAAAGAATAAAAGAAACGGGAAAATTATAAACTGGGGATGAAAGAAAACGGTAGATTGTCTTAAGAATAGTGAGATAAGCGATAAATAATTGAAAACTACTAAAAAATAGTAGTAAATATATAAAAAACTACTTGATTTTAGTAGTTTGAATGATATACTAAGAAAAACAGAGTCGCTAAAAATTACAGAACGGATGGTGAAAATATGGAGTTTGCTCTGCAAAAAACATTATCTGCAGCCGAGGTAAAACGGATTCGGAAGATGTTAAAATTAAAACAGAAAGAACTGGCAGAATTAATGAATGTATCCGTGAAAACCATAGCTCATTGGGAAGGGAGCGGCGGGTGCGCGAAGGGGACTGCGGCGGTGATGCTCGATATTCTCAGAGAGCGCAGCTGGCTGGTGGAGGAACTGGAAATCCCTGAGCGCACGTTTCCGCTTCGAATCAGTTACATGTATGAGGAGCGGCTGTGTACCGTTATGGATGTGGATGATCGCGAACAGCGGGTGAAGATCAAGAATTTTACAACAGACCCTGCTTTTCGTGCTTTTGGAAGAAATGAGTATCCGTCCTATAAGGATTATGAGGAATTTCTGGAATCCCGCTGTTTTCCAAGAAGTCGCGATAAAATGAAAATTATACTGAATGAATTGAATCTTCCGTTTTATGATCCGTTTCTGATCGTCCAGAAAACGGAAGGACGAATGGCGGAGGACAGTTTCTGGCTTAAGATTGAGAGGTGACAGGGATGATCCGACTGGATGATACGTGTATGAAAAATTCACCGATGCAGTCATCAAAAGGAAATCAATTTAAATGGGAACGGGATGGTGTCTGGTATAAAGCTGATTACACAGGCTATGAGGGGCTGGCGGAATATATGGTATCTGGGCTTTTAGTATATTCAAACCTGAAGAATACGGAATTTATTCAATATCAGACAGAAGAAATCGGATATAAAAAAGTATTGTACCGCGGGTGTAAAAGTCCGAATTTTCTGCCGGATGGATGGCAGCTTATTACGTTGGAACGTCTGTTTAAGAATTTCTATGGCCAGAGCCTTTATCAAAGTCTTTATCGAATAGAGGGCGTTGAAGAACGCGCCCGTTTTCTGGTTGAACAGGTTGAACTGATGACGGGACTGAAAGAATTCGGTTCTTATTTAAGCAGACTTTTGACAATCGATGCACTGTTTCTCAACGAGGACAGACATATGCATAACATTGCTGTTCTGTATGATGAGACCGGCGGGTATCATTATTGCCCTGTTTTTGATAATGGAAGAGCACTCCTGTCGGATACGACAGCAGATTATCCGATGGAGGAGGATATTATAGAGTTGATCCCTCAGGTGAAGGCAAAAACCCTGAGTTCCGATTTCGTGGAGCAGCTTGATGCGGTGGAGGGCCTGTACGGTCAGAAGCTTTCTTTTTCTTATGATGAAAAGATAATAAGCGAATTGCTTGAGAAAGAAGAGTATTATCCGAATAAAATAAAGGTGCGGGTCAGGGAAATCCTTCTTCAACAGCGGAGGACATATTCTTATTTGTTTCGGGAAAATAGAACTATAAAATAAAAAGCCTTCCTGTTTGATGCAAAACAACTGTAAAACAGCGAAAACCCGTCAGCCGCAAGTCTGACGGGTTTCGTTGTTTTATAGTTATCTAAAGGAATGAGAGTAAAGTGCGGCGCCTGTAAGCGCCTGAACTTTATGAGGGGAAAATAGTTGTTTATCAACTATCTGATACATAGTATAAAGGAGAAATATGGACAAAGTATGATGAGATTATAAAAGAAATGGGAAAATTATAAACAGAAGATGAAGGAAAAGGATAGAATATCTAAAGTTATTTTTTGGGAGAATCAGCGGAGAGAAAACAGTAGAGTGAATACGGCAAAAAACAGCGGAGAAGAACGATATCGTCTGTCTCTGCTGTTTTTTGTGGGCCGTGTATTTGGAATACTGTGTTTTAATGTTTATGCTTCTTTTGCATTTGTGGCATTTAAAACAGCAGTATCCGTATTTAATTTTGTTTTTGAAAGTATAATAGTCAGTGCGATAGTTAGCACGAAGGTGAGGATTTCTCCTGTAAGATACAGTCCCCACTGTTCGGGAAATACGCTCAGGAAGCTGAGAACGCCACCCACACCTACGCTGGTGGATTTAACGCCCCAGAATCCCATCCATGCTCCTCCGATTGCACCGGAAATCATGACTGCGATAAATGGGAATCTGTATCTTAAGTTTACACCGTAAATAGCAGGTTCGGTGATTCCCATGAAAGAGGAAAGACCGCTGGTAAGAGCGACACTGCTCTGTTTTTTGTTCTTTCTGGCGATAAACGCATATGCCAGACATGCGGCACCCTGCGCGATTGTTACAGGTTCGCCAACCGGCCATAACGTTACATAACCAAGGCTTCCAGCCATCTGCAGGTTGACTCCAAGGAACAGGTGATGCATTCCTGTAATCACCAGCGGCGGGCAGATCAGGCCGTAAAGTGCACCGCCCAACACAGGAACAACATTGAATAATCCGACGATTCCATCAGTAATCAGGTTTGCTCCGGCCATTGTGACAGGTCCTATTACAATGAAAGAGGCAAAACCGGTAATCAGGAGAGACAGCGGAGCTACGAAGATCAGCTGTACTGCGTCCGGAATATGTTTCTCAAAGAACAGTTGAAGTTTGACAAGAAGCCAGGAAGCCACCAGAACCGGAAGGACCTGTCCCTGATAACCGCACTGGGCAACATGAAGACCGAAAATGTTCCATGTCGGGCAGGCCGCCGGATCAGCCGCGTAATCATAGGCACTTGTCAGAGACGGGTTTACCAGAATCAGTCCGAGAACAATTCCCAGAAGTGGATTTCCGCCGAATTTTTTCACTGCTGACCATCCTACAAGCGCAGGAAGAAAACTGAAGGAAGTCTGTGCAATCAGATTTATTACGTCATAAAATCCCTGCCATACAGGATGCATTTCAATAAAGGAAGCGTCACTGTAGAAAATTCCCGGATTTCCCATTACATTATTAAGTCCCATTAAGAGGCCGGAAGCAACGATTGCGGGGATGATCGGAATAAAGATATCACCTAACAATCTTACCAGACGCTGCAGAGGATTCTGTTTTGCGACTATTTCCTCTTTCATGTCATTTCTGGAAACTTCTTTTGCGTTTGTCTGTTTTATAAATTCGTCATAAACTTTTCCGACATTTGTTCCGATTACAATCTGAAACTGACCTCCTGCCAGGAAGTTTCCTTTTACGAGGTCAATATTATCCAGCGCTTCTACATTAACCTTGCTCTGATCTTTTAATATCAGACGTAATCTTGTTACGCAGTGAGTTGCTGATTGAATGTTTTCTGCTCCACCGATTGATTCTACAATCCTGGATACATCATCTTTCATGTTACTCATCGTTATTTCTCCTTTCTGATGGATAATCCTGTTTAAACAGCTGTATAATAACATGTTTAAACAGGTGTGTCAATAAAGAATTTAGATAAATTATAGGAGGTCTGCAAAAATGTGGATTGACTTTCCCGGCAGCAGGTGTTATAAAATGTTCTGTATCCTGTTTAAACAGATTGTATTTCGGGAGAATTATTATGGATTTATCAATGACAGATTTTAGTTTTTTTGGCTCTTACATGTCGCTTGCGTATGAGAGTGACGATTCGGGTCGAAACCGCTGGCTCTGTTTGAAGTCTCTGCACGGGGTTTCGAAAGCCAGAATGAAAAGTATGAAAATCGTTCCTGTATATAAAGGAAAGCCGGAAATATTGCGGGAGGTGTCTGCTTCCTGGGTCTCCATGTCTCTGAGGTCAGAGCATGGTTCGATGGAAATTACATTTTCGGAGCCGGACAGACTTTTGTTCAGGGGGACAGGAAAAGATTATGGGCTTATGATCGATACTATGCCGGTATATAATTTTGAGTACAATTATCTGCTGGGTACACGGAACAGACCGTTCTGCATTGTGAACAGTTATAAGAATCTCTGCAGATATCTGATCTATGCTGCGGAAGGCGGGCTTTCTCTGGAGCAGCAGATTCAAATCGATACTACGGGCAGCTGCGATATTTCTGACAATCACTCCGTCATTATGGTTAGCAGTAACTCTGACGGAGAGTTTCTGGCTGTGATTGAGGATATTCCGACGCACAGTTTACTGCCGGTGCAGGAACAGCCCGATTTTACAGGGATTTTAAAAGAGAATAAAGAAAAATTCGCTGATTTTGCGAACCGTTTTCCAAATCCGGCAGAACCTTATAAGGACATGGCGGAATTTGCGGCTTATGTGCTCTGGTCCGCTACGGTAGCTCCACAGGGCAATCTGACCTGTCCTGCTGTTTATGCCTCTACAAATATGTTCCCGGGAGTATGGAGCTGGGATCAGTGTTTTATGGCCATAGCACTAAACAAGGGACATCACAGGCTGGCTTTTCAGCAGATGGAAGTGATCTTCAGGCATCAGGACAGCTTCGGACAGTTACCGGGATCGGTCAGTGATTCCACTATCCGGTGGAATTTCTGTAAACCACCCGTGCATGGGTATATTTTCTCGCGAATGATACAGGATGCCAATTTTACGGCAGATGAACTGCGTCAGGTCTATAAATGGATTGGACGCCAGACGGATTATTATCTGAAATATAAAGATTCTGACGGGGACGGTATCTGCGAATACTGGCATGGGAATGATTCCGGGGAAGATAACAGCACGGTTTTTGCCAGACAGCTGCCGATAGAATCCCCGGATCTGACGGCCTATCTGATTAAATCCGCGGAACTTCTGCAAAATCTGGCGGAGAGACTGGGAGATTCCGAAGGGGAGATGATCTGGAAGGAAAAATCGGAACAGTTGATGGAAAAATTTCTGGACGCATTTATAGAAGATGGGATTCCCACTGCGAGGGAGGCTTTTTCTAAAAAAACAGTTCACTCCGGAAGTCTGATGCCGTTTCAGTCTCTGATTCTCGGAAAGCGGCTTCCGGATGATGTGCGTTCAAAGATGCTCGCTGTTCTCAAAGATGATTTCCTCACGGAATGGGGACTTGCAACGGAAGCACCGGAAAGTCCGTTGTATCAGGAAGATTCTTACTGGCGCGGCGCTATCTGGGCTCCTGCGACGCTGCTGTTCTATGAGGCGTTGATGGACTGCGGAGAAGAACTGTTTGCTCGAAATATTGCTGAGAGGTTCTGCACAATGGTATCCAGAT
>CALWBC010000308.1 GCA_944375755.1 uncultured Mediterraneibacter sp.
AAATCATAATAAAAACTTAATATCGTAACAAAGAATTAATTGTCTATTGTATTTTAGGTAAAAATTCGCTACAATGTTACTGTCCGGCATAAAAGGGGTAATTCTCCCGGACCGGTTGTTTGGGAGAGAAAATATGCAAGACAGCAGATTTAAAATGGATAAGAGACTGATTCTGGCAATCGTGTTTTTTCTGACAGCAGCGGCCGCTTTCTCTGGATGCGGTTCCGGTCTGACGGAACAGGAGGAAGGCATGGAGGAGCTGAGTCTGACGGAGGATGGCGGTGAACTGACTGGTGATACCGGAGATGACGGGGATGCGCCGGATGGAAATTCCGGGAAAAACGGAGATGATCCTGCCGGAACGTCCGGGGCAGATGAACCGGACAGAGCCGGGGAGGAGGAAACAGTCTTTGTGTATATATGCGGGGCGGTGAACACTCCGGGAGTATACGAACTGAAAAAAGATGCCCGCGTGTTTGAGGCCATCCGGTCCGCAGGCGGCATGACGGAAGAAGCGGCAGCGGATGCGGTGAATCAGGCGCGGCCGGTTTCTGACGGAGAACAGATCTACGTGCCGACGACAGCGGAAGCCGAATCACTGGGCACAGGGGTTGAAGGGACAGTAACCGAAGGTACGGTTAACAGTAAAGTAAATATCAATACGGCCGGAAAAGAGGAACTCATGACCCTGACCGGAATCGGGGAGGCGAAAGCCGAGAGCATTCTGAAGTACCGGGATGAGAACGGGAAATTCGGGAGTATAGAGGAGCTGATGGAGATTGAGGGAATCAAGGAAGGCGTATTTGGAAAGATTAAAGACGATATAACAATTTGACACAGGGAGTCGTGAAGCAGGAGTATGAGTAAAAAGATTTTGGTTGTAGATGATGAAAAGCTGATCGTGAAAGGAATCCGGTTCAGTCTGGAGCAGGAAGGCATGGAAGTGGACTGTGCCTATGACGGTGAAGAAGCGCTTGAATATGCCAGAAAATGTGAATATGATCTGGTGCTTCTCGATGTGATGCTTCCGAAACTGGACGGATTTCAGGTGTGCCAGCAGATCCGGGAGTTCTCTGACATGCCGATCGTCATGCTGACCGCCAAGAGCGAGGATATGGACAAGATACTCGGACTGGAGTACGGGGCGGATGACTATATCACGAAACCCTTTAACATCCTTGAGGTAAAGGCTCGAATTAAGGCGATCATGCGTCGTACATCCAAGAGAAAAGAGCCGGCGGGCAGTCCGGTTCTGATCAAGGGAAATATGAAGATTGACTGTGAGAGCAGAAGAGTGTTCATCGGGGAGAGAGAGATTAATCTTACGGCGAAGGAGTTCGATGTGCTGGAGCTTCTGGCCATGAACCCGAATAAAGTATACAGCAGGGAGAATCTTTTAAATCTTGTATGGGGATATGATTATCCCGGCGATGCGAGAACAGTTGATGTGCATATCAGGCGTCTGAGGGAGAAGATTGAGATCAATCCGAGCGAGCCGAAATATGTACATACAAAGTGGGGAGTGGGTTATTATTTCCAGGGATAGACGTCCATTCAGATTTCGAGATAATATCTTTAAAAACATGCGGTTCCGACTGATTCTGATTATTATGCTGGCAGGGCTTGTGCCCTGTCTGGCAGCGCTGTTCGGGATCGCCAAATTCTATGAGTCGCGCGCGGTGGAGCTTCGTACCGCGGAAATCCAGAACCAGTGTACCATACTGAGCAATCAGCTGAATAATTACGGGTATCTTGCGGATACCTCCTCAGATGTGATCAATGCGTATCTGACCCAGCTGACCAATATTTATAATGGCCGCGTCATGATTATCGACCGTGATCTGACTGTTATAAAAGATACATACAGTCTTGATGAGGGAAAAACTGACGTGTCGGAAAATGTCGTACGCTGCATGCAGGGAAAGACGACAAATTATTACGACCGGAAGAATCACTATATTGAAGTGACGTCTCCGATCATGGAAGCGGGAGGCGATCAGGTGGCCGGCGTTATGCTGGCAAGCGTCTCCACAGACAATATCGAGGTGACAAGGCAGGTTCTCTATACTCATGGAGGAGTGATTGTCGGAATCGCCATGATTCTGCTGGCGGCGGTCAGTGTATTCCTGGCGGATCGGATGGTTCGTCCGATCCATAAAATCACCGGGGCAATCGAGAACGTGACGGAAGGCTACAGCGATGATGTTCTTCATGTGGACACGTATACGGAGACGAGACAGCTCAGCGAGGCATTCAACAAGATGCTGGGAAGGCTGAAGCTGCTGGATGAGTCGAGGGAAGAATTTGTTTCCAACGTCTCTCATGAACTGAAGACTCCGATGACGTCCATGAAAGTGCTGGCGGATTCCCTGCTGGAGCAGGAGAATGTGCCTGTGGAAATGTATCAGGAGTTTATGGGGGATATTGCAAAGGAAATCGACAGGGAGAATCAGATCATCACGGATCTTCTCTCTCTGGTAAAGATGGATAAGACCGGACAGACGATCAATATTCAGTCTGTCAATGTCAATGATCTTCTCGAACAGATATTAAAACGGCTGAAACCCATAGCTGAGAAGAAAAATGTGGAGATTGTCATGGAGAGTTTCCGGCCGGTGACGGCGGAGGTGGATGAGATGAAATTTACACTCGCCATCTCGAATCTGGTGGAAAATGCGATCAAATACAATCATGACAACGGATGGGTGCACGTGTCGCTGAATGCGGATCACAAGTATTTCTTTATTAAAGTGGAGGACTCCGGGATTGGCATACCGGAGGCGGATCAGGCGCACATTTTTGAGCGGTTCTACCGGGTGGATAAATCACATTCCCGGGAGATCGGCGGTACCGGGCTGGGACTTGCTATCGCCAGAAGTGCAGTGATCATGCACAGAGGATCAATCAAAGTGCACAGCACGGAGGGAGAAGGGACAACCTTTACAGTCCGGATCCCCCTGATCTATGTGGCGGCATGACAAGGAGGCGGAAGTTGATGAGACGTGAAAGAAAAATGCTTGCCGCGCTGCTCGGGGCGGCTGTCCTTCTGACCGCGTGCGGCGGGGGTGTGAGTGAAGGCGATTCTTATGTCTACTTTCTCAACGAGGACAGGACGGGGCTGCTGAAGATGGCATATGATATCCCGGAGGGAGAAACGCTGGAAACTGCCCGGGCAGTGCTGGAAGAGCTTGGAACTCCGTCTGATGATATTGAATATACGGCTCCGATTCCGAAGGACGTGGAAGTCCAGAACTGCGAGCTGAAGGGCAGTATCCTGGACGTGGATTTCAGCGGTGGATATCTTGGCCTTGGGAAACTGGAAGAGAAACTGGTCCGGGCGGCGGTTGTTCAGTCTCTGATGCTCATAGACGGAGTCAATGCGGTGGCGTTTACCATAGACGGGGAGCCGCTGCTGAACGCTGACGGTACGCCGGAAGGACTGATGAATTCGGATGATTTTGTGGAGAATACCGGATCCTCCCCCAGTTCTTATCAGACGGCCGTCCTGACGCTTTATTTCGCGGATGAGGCCGGAAGCAGACTGGTTCCCTGCCAGATGGATGTGCGGTACAGCAGCAATGTATCAAAGGACAAGCTGATCGTGGAAAAACTGATGCAGGGACCCAAAGACGGAGACGGTTATCCGACCATTAATCCGGATGCCAATCTGCTGAGTGTGACAACGAAAGATGATATCTGCTATGTGAATTTTGACAGTACATTTCTTACGGGGGCGTATGATATCCTTCCGGAGCTGACTGTCTATTCGATCGTAAATTCTCTGGTTGAGGGAACAGAGGCTGACAGAGTTCAGATTACGATCAACGGAGAATCCAATGCAAGCTATATGGAGACTGTGGATCTGTCACAGCCTCTGTCGGAGAATATGGATCTGGTCGCAGTGGATGAAAATGAATGAGAAAACGTCCGCTTTGCGCGATATGCGTCCTGTTTCTGATCATACAGACATTCAGAGTCTGTTTCTCCGGCGTGGAGGGGCAGCAGCCCTCTGAGCTGGAGAAGCGGATCGGGGACGGTACGGAAGTTTCGTTTACCGGAACCGTGTACAGGATGGAGAAAAAGGAAAAGGTAACGGCGGTTTTTCTGAAAAACAATGCCGTGTCTCTTCCGGACGCTGAAGTCAGAGAATCAAAAATTCTAGTTTATATCAAACATAATCAGAAGAAGACACAATTAAAAATCGGGAGCAGGGTTGCGGTGACAGGGGAAGCGCAGCCTTTTGAATCTGCGCGCAATCCGGGAAATTTCGATCAGAAATCCAGTTACCGGAAGATGGGGATTCATGTTCTTGTATGGGCGGAAAAGACCGGAATTCTCTCCGCTGAATATGATCATGTCCGTCAGTTTCTGCAGGATCTCAAAAGTCGGTGGAATGAGCTGCTGAACAAGCATCTGGGAGAATATTACGGCGGAACAATGGGGGCCATTCTTCTCGGGGAGAAAGGCGGACTGGACCCGGAGATGAAGAAAGCATACCAGAAAAACGGGATCAGTCATCTGCTTGCCATCTCCGGGCTGCACATGTCCTTTATCGGCATGGGAGTGTATCAGCTTATGAGAAGGGCTGGGGCGGGATTCGCGGTTTCAGGCATTACCGGAGGCGGGATTCTGATTCTGTATGCGCTTATGATCGGGGCCGGTGTTTCCAGCCAGAGGGCTCTGATCATGTTTCTGGTAAGAATGGGAGCGGAGATTACCGGCCGGGATTATGATCTGCCGACCAGTCTGGCGCTGTCCGCGGCAGTTCTGTGTGCCCGGGAGCCGCTGTACCTGACGGATGCCGGGTTTCAGCTGTCCTATGGAGCTCTTCTTGGCATAGCGGCAGCGGGTCCGGTGTTTTATGAGATGCTGGGGTGCCGTAAGGTCAAACGAATGCTGGAGCAGAACAGGCAGAAGCTGGAACACGGCGGTGTGAAAAGAAAGGAAAAAGCAGGACTGATTCGACAGCGCGGAATTCTGAAAGCCAGTGCCTGGATTCTCTCGGGACTGTCCGCCAGTCTGGCGGTGAACCTGATCCTTCTGGGACCGCTCCTGTATTTTTATTATGAAGTGCCGCCTTATTCCGTGTTCCTGAATCTTCTGGTTATTCCGGTTATGCCGGTGGTTATGGGAGCAGGACTGGCAGGATCCGCTCTCTGCCTGATATGGGAAAATGCGGGCGCGTTTCTTCTGAACGCCTGCAGGATCGTGCTCTGGTCCTATGACGCTGTGTGCGAAACAGCGGGAATGCTCCCCGGCAGCCGGTTTGTAACCGGACAGCCGGGCGTGGTCTGGCTGGCGTTTTACTACTCGGTACTGGCGGCAGGTCTTCTTCTTTTTTATGGTTTAAAGAACTGTCGGGAACGCCGGGAGGAACAGGCGGAAGGAGAGGAGCGTCAATGGCAGTCCGCCGGATATCCGGCAGGAGCAGCGGTCTGCACAGCCGGAAGGGCGGGAACCGGAATCCTGCTGTTTGTATTTGCGGCTGTCATGGCGGTATGCTGCAGAGCGGTGTGCCGTGGAGGTCCGGTGTCTGTCACGGTTCTGGACGTGGGGCAGGGAGATGGCATACATATCCGGGGAGAATCCGGAGACTACCTGATCGATGGGGGCAGCAGTGACATATCCATGGTGGGGACATACCGGATAGAGCCATATCTTCTGGCAAATGCAGCGGATACACTGGACTATGTTTTTGCGACACATGGGGATGAAGATCATATAAATGGCATCCGGGAACTGCTGGAGGGACAGAAGCTGGGAATAAGGATCCGTAATCTGGTGCTTCCTCCGGAACAGTATCACGATGAGAAGCTTACATCTCTTGCAAGGATCGCAGCGGAGAATGACACGCGGATCCTGGTGATGAAGCCGGGTGATGAGATTGTGGATCAGACAGGCGGGGAATGGTTCCGATTGAAATGTCTCGGTCCGGATCGGTCTGTCTCAGAGCCGGGCAACGGGGCCTCTCTTGTGCTTTCCATGGAGTACGGCGCATTTGATATGCTTTTTACCGGGGATCTGGAAGGTCAGGGAGAGGAGAGTCTGCTGGAGGGCGCTCTGACTGGACCGTATGATGTACTCAAAGCCGCGCACCATGGCTCCAGAGAGGCAAATTCCGAAGCGTTCATAGAAGCGGTCAGTCCGCGGGTATCCGTGATCTCCGCCGGTGTGGACAACCGCTACGGACATCCCCATCCAGAGACGCTGGAACGTCTCACAGCGGCGGGAAGCCGCATTTATTCCACGGCGCAGCAGGGCGCTGTCCGGATTGAAACAGATGGAGAAACAATGGCGGTCCGGAGATTCCCTCTTGTCAAAGAGGGGAAGATTCCCTTATAATACAAGAGTTATGAAAAGCTTAAATGAAGATCTGAAAACCGGACAATTTAAACAAATCTATCTTCTCTACGGGCAGGAAGCGTATCTGAAGAAACAGTACAAGGAACGTTTTATCAAGGCCATGGTTTCCGAAGGGGATACCATGAATTATGCCTACTATGAAGGTAAGAACACGGATGTCAAAGAAGTGATCGATCTGGCGGAAACTCTGCCTTTTTTTGCGGAACGGCGTCTGATCGTGTTTGAGAATACCGGCTTTTTCAAGAGCGCGGGCGCGGAACTTGCCGAGTACATTCCGGATATGCCGGATACCACGTATTTTATTTTTATAGAAGACGAAGTGGACAAGCGGAGCAAGCTCTATAAGGCGGTTAAGGCAAAGGGGCATATAGTGGAGCTGTCCGTTCAGGATGAGAATACACTGAGAAAATGGGTGGCAGGTCTGGTAAAAAAGGAAAAGAAGCAGATGTCTCAGACGGATATCGCGTATTTCCTTAATAAGGTCGGAACAGATATGGAGAATATCACAAAAGAACTGGAGAAGCTGTTCTGTTACGCCCTTGATCGGGATACGATCACCAGGGATGATGTGGACGCGGTCTGTGTGACGCAGATTACAAGCCATATTTTCGAGATGGTCAATTCGGTGGCGCAGAAGAATCAGCGCCGGGCGCTGGATCTCTACTATGAACTTCTCGCGCTGAAGGAACCTCCCATGCGGATTCTGTACCTCATGATCCGCGAGTACCGCATCCTTTATCATGTCAAGGCACTTGTGCAGCAGGGATTCGGCAGGAAGGAGATCGCTTCAAAGGCGGGTCTGCATCCTTACGCCGCAGGTCGGTACATGGATGAGGCAAAGCAGTTCGGCATGAAGGAACTAAGAGCGGTGATGGAAGAAGGCGCGGATATCGAGCAGCGTGTAAAGACCGGTCTTCTGAGTGATCACCTCGCAGTTGAGCTTTTCATTGTGAAACAGTCGGGAAAAGGACAGAAATAAATCCGGAGCTGTCCGGATACTGGAGGAATAGAAGTGTCAGTTATAGATCAGAGTAAAATCAGAAATTTTTGTATCATTGCCCATATTGATCATGGAAAGTCCACGCTGGCCGACCGAATCATCGAGATGACCGGACTTCTGACCAGCCGTGAGATGCAGGCGCAGGTGCTTGACAACATGGATCTGGAGAGAGAGCGGGGAATCACGATCAAGGCACAGGCAGTGCGTACTATTTACAAGGCGGACGACGGGGAAGAGTATATGTTCAATCTGATTGATACGCCGGGACATGTGGATTTTAATTACGAAGTATCCAGAAGTCTTGCTGCGTGCGACGGAGCGATTCTCGTAGTCGATGCGGCTCAGGGAGTGGAGGCACAGACTCTTGCCAATGTCTATCTCGCGCTGGATCATGACCTCGATGTTATGCCGGTGATCAATAAGATTGATCTTCCAAGTGCGGATCCGGAGAGGGTGAAGGAGGAGATCGAGGATGTGATCGGTCTTGACGCCGAGGACGCTCCGCTGATTTCCGCGAAGACCGGGCAGAATGTTCATGAAGTACTGGAGCAGATCGTCAGAAAGATCCCGGCGCCTACAGGAGACTCGAACGCTCCGCTGAAAGCGCTCATCTTTGATTCGGTCTATGATTCATACAAAGGTGTTATCGTATTCTGCCGGATCAAGGAAGGAACGGTGAAAAAGGGCACCCCCATGCTGATGATGGCGACAGGAGCGAGGGCGGATGTAGTGGAAGTGGGAACTTTCGGCGCAGGACAGTTTATCCCATGCGATGAGCTCAGTGCCGGAATGGTAGGCTATATAACAGCCAGCCTGAAAAATGTAAAGGACACTCATGTGGGTGATACAATCACGAACGCGGAAGCCCCCTGTGATGAGCCGCTGCCTGGCTACAAGAAGGTCAATCCCATGGTGTACTG
>CALWBC010000309.1 GCA_944375755.1 uncultured Mediterraneibacter sp.
CTGTATTGTAAATACATATCTTGAGGCATACGACTGTGATAAGATCCTTTTGACGGAGGAAGGGGAGACCTTTGAGTCATCCCATGCATCTTACGATGGATACAGCAGCGCATTTACTTTTTAAACAGTGTTTTCAAAAAGGAGTACAAAAGCAATGAAAAAACGATTATCAAAAATTCTGGCGGCATTTCTCGTGGTCAGTATGCTGGCAGGAAGTGTTCCGACCGGGGTTGTAAATGCGGCTGAGGCAGCTGATTCTCAGCAGACGCAGACTTCGGATACGGAGAGCATATCCGGTGAAGCAGGAACAACGGATTCTGCCTCAGATGCAACGGATGTTCAGGAGAATGCTTCTGAAGGCACGGGAGATACGGCTTCTGTAACAGATGAAGCAGCAGAAAGCGTACAGGGGCAGGAGAGCGGCGAGTCCGATCAGCAGGCTCAGGATGAGCAGACACAGAATGCTCAGGAAAACGGAGCTGAAAGTCAGCAGACGGATGTACAGTCCGGGCAGCAGAACGAAGCTGTAACGGATTTTGTTGACACTGTAAATTATGTGTATATTGAGAGCCCGTATCTGGAGACACCGGGGACTCAGAGAATTGCGTTCTCGCTGGGTGGAAATCTCACCGGAAATGAGACGTTCACTCTTACAGTTGCGGATGAGTCGGGAAATCAGGAAGAATGGAATCTGTCAGAGACAGAAAACGGAATTTATGTTTTTGAAAAGTATTTTGCGGATGAGACTTCCTCCGGTACATATAAAGTGGTCAGTCTGACTGTTTCAGATGGAACGGATACACAGGTTATCACATCGGAAGATCTGGGGATTGAGGCTTACTTCGGTGTAAACGAAGAATATGACGGCTTTGATGAGCTTCAGCCTGCTTCGACTGATGCGGTTGCAGAAGCGGCATCTGATGCTGACATTTCTATCGTAAGAGTAGACGAAAACGGAAACGTAGAGAATGAGGAGAGTTTTGCGGAGGCAATTGCTGATGCGAGTGCGGAAACCGGTGTGGTGTCCGAATCAAACGCGCGTGCCTATGCAGGGGGAAATACACGTGCGGGAGCCGGCAGTACAGGCAAGGTAGTGGTTGCTCTTGATACGGGGCATGACGCAAACGATGTGGGTGCAACTGGAAACGGATTAAGAGAAGAAGTCCTCACATTAAAGATTGCCAATTACTGTAAAGCAGAGCTGGAAACTTACGGCGGCGTGTCTGTCTATATGACTCGTACCGGTGCTGCATGTCCTTATAACTGTACAAATGCGGGAAGCTGTATTGCACAGAGAGCCCAGGCTGCCGCAGCGGCAGGCGCGAATATTTTCGTGAGTATCCATCTGAATTCTTCTACCTCAGCAGCGGCATCCGGCGCGGAGGTGCTGGTTCCCAACCGAAACTGGAAACCGGAGATCGGACAGCAGGGTGAGGCACTTGCGGATAAGATTCTGAACGAGCTGGTTGCAATCGGACTGGACAGAAGAAGTATTTACAGCAAAGATACAACTGTGGATGAGAGATATCCGGACGGGTCTCTGTCTGATTATTTCTCGGTTATGATCTATAACAAAGAGAATAATATTCCTGGAATTATTGTGGAACATGCTTTCATTTCAAATTCAGGTGATGCAAATACTTATCTGAAAACCGAAGGTGGTTTGAAGAGTCTTGGCGTAGCGGATGCGACGGGTATTGCAAAATATTTTGGCCTCGCCAAGGGATCCTGGGTATGGGATGATGGAGCATCAACATGGAAATGGAGAGGAGCAGACGGATCTTATAAAACAAATTACTGGGTATATACAGGAAACGGTGACAGCACAGGCAAGGGATACTGGTATTACCTGGATGAAGATGGTCTGATGGCGACCGGATGGATTATAGTTGGCGGTCATCGGTATTATATGCTTGAGAAGGACACCAATGGAGTTCCAAAAGGTGCTATGGAGCTTGGGTGGAAATGGATCACGGACGCATGGTATTATCTGGATGAAAATCAGGGCGCTTTGACTGGCTGGCATTGGCTGACTGACGCATGGTATTACATGGATTCCAATGGGAAAATGAAAACCGGCTGGCTGGATGAAGGAGGGAACCGCTATTATCTGAACAGCAGCGGAAAGATGCTGACCGGACAGCAGACCATTGATGGACAGACATACTATTTCAATTCGTCAGGAGTCCTGATTACTACAGGATGGGTTCCTCAGAATGGAAAATATTATTACTATAAAGATAATGTGAAACAGACAGGCTGGATTCAGGTTGATGGGAAATATTATTATCTTGATCCTTCTACCGGTGAAAGAAAAAGCGGATGGATCTGGGATAATGGTACGACAGCGTGGTATTATCTGAATGCAGATGGTGTGAGGCAGACCGGTTGGGTATGGAGTGTAGATGCCTGGTATTATCTGAATCCGGATGGTAAGATGCATAAAGGCTGGCTGGATGAGGGAGGAAATCGTTATTATCTGAACAGCAGCGGAAAGATGCTGACCGGACAGCAGACCATTGACGGACAGACTTATACCTTTAACTCATCAGGGGTTCTTACAAGTTCATCTGACAGCAGTAATAAAAATGGATGGTCCTTTGAGAACGGACAATGGTATTACTATCAGAACGGAACAAAACAAACTGGCTGGCACTGGGTTGGAAATGCATGGTATTACATGAACGGCTCAGGAGTCATGCAGACCGGCTGGCAGTGGCTCGATGGTGCATGGTATTATCTGAACGGTTCAGGAGCGATGCAGAAAGGCTGGCAGTGGATTGGAAACGCATGGTATTACCTGAACAGTTCAGGAGTTATGCAGACCGGCTGGCAGTGGCTCGATGGTGCATGGTATTATCTGAACAGTTCAGGAGCAATGCAGAAGGGCTGGCAGTGGATTGGAAATGCATGGTACTATCTGAACAGTTCAGGAGTCATGCAGACCGGCTGGCAGTGGATTGGAGATGCATGGTATTACCTGAACAGTTCGGGAGCGATGCAGACCGGCTGGCTTGAACAGGGAGGCGCAACGTATTATCTGAATTCCAGCGGCCAGATGTTAAAAGGTGAGCAGACTATAGACGGTCAGGTTTATGTATTTAACAGCTCCGGTGTACTTCAAAGTGATACCGCAAAAAATGGCTGGGTATTTGAAAACAGCCACTGGTATTATTACAAAGATGGAGCGAAACAGACTGGCTGGCAGTGGGTTGATACAGCATGGTATTATATGAATGCGTCAGGAGAAATGCAGACCGGCTGGCTGCCCCAGGGGAATACAACCTATTATTTGAACAGTTCAGGAGCAATGCTCAAAGGCTGGCAGAAGATTGGAAATACACAGTACTATTTTAATAATTCCGGGGTAATGCTGACTGGTTGGCAGTGGATCGGATCAGAGTGGTATTATCTGAACAGTTCGGGAGCGATGCAGACCGGCTGGCTGACTCAGGGAGGCAGCAGATATTACCTTCAGTCGGATGGAGTGATGACAAGGGGCTGGTATTACATCAGTGGTGAATGGATGTATTTTAATGCCAGTGGTGTGCTGATCGAGGGACAGACTCTTCCCACAGATTTGTATGCGATTTCCGGTACATCGACCGTGACGGCGCAGGAGATGGCGGCCGCTTTTGAAAAGAGCGGCTTTACATATCCGGCAGAGGACCTGTCAAAGGGCGGCGCAGATACAATTGAGGAATTCTGCGAGATTATTATAAGTGAATCTGCTAAGGAAAACATTAAGCCGGAGGTCGTATTTGCTCAGGCAATGCTTGAGACCGGATGGCTTCAGTTTGGCGGTGATGTGAAAATTGAGCAGTTCAATTTTGCAGGGCTTGGCGCAACAGGCGGTGGTGCTGCCGGAAATTCATTTGCTGATGTCGCTACCGGAATTCGTGCGCAGGTACAGCATCTGAAAGCGTACTGCTCTAAAGACAGTCTCAATGAGACATGCGTGGATACCCGTTTCCAGTATGTGAGCAGATACAGCGCACCGTTTGTTGAGTGGCTGGGACAGAAAGAAAATCCGGCAGGACTTGGATGGGCTACAGGAGCGGGATATGGCGCTAAAATACTTACTATTATTGACAGACTTTGACAAAGGATATTAAAAGAAATTTTCAGGACACTATTTCATTATCGGTAAAAAAACTGTATAATGAGGTAGTGCCTTTTTATTGGAGAATATATTGAAAAAATAAGTCGAAGGGAAATTTCATGAAATCTATCAAAGAGCAGCCAAGTCAAAAGGCAGTTTACATGTGGAATATTACCGGAAGTATGGCAAATGCCATGCTTTCGATGATTGTACTTATGATTGTGACCAGAACAGTTGATAACAGGCAGGCCGACATTTTCAGTATAGCATGGACAATCAGCCAGTTGATGGCAACCATTGGAACATACCAGATACGAAATTACCAGGCAACGGATGTCAAGGGAATTTTTAAATTTCGTCAGTATCTGCAGTTCCGTTTTATCACACTGGGATGTATGCTTGTGTGCAGTGCTGTGTATATCGCTGTCAGGAATTATGATATATATAAGGCACTTATTGTATTTATAGTGTGTATATTCCGGGCAGTGGACTCTCTGGCAGATGTATACGAAGGATGGTTTCAGCAGAAGGAGAGACTGGATCTGTCAGGAAAAGCCCTGACATATCGCGTAGTCGCTGCAATGATATCATTTACAGCTGCCCTGGTTATGACAAGGAACCTAATGTTATCCTGTATTGTACTGACTGTGGCCTATATCATTTGTTTTTTTTGCTTTAATATCAGGTATTTTATCAATGTACCGTCACTTTGTGAAAAAAAGGAGGAGGGGCATGCCAATGGCTGGATTTTGAAAATGGCTGTGGCAGGTTTTCCACTGTTTTTGAACGGATATATTATGATGGATATTACGAATACCCCGAAAATGGCGATTGATACGGCAATCAGCAATGGAATAATGTCAAATGGAGATCAGACAGTATTTACAGTGCTTTTTATGCCGGCTTCTATTCTGACACTTGCTTACATTGTTTTTCGTCCGCTTCTTACAAAACTGGCTCTTGTATGGATGCAGGGAAAACCGGGCGAATTTCTTCGTATCCTTGGAGGAATTATTGCCTGTCTTATGGGAGTAGCAGCATTGGGATTACTGGCTGGTTCGATTCTGGGACTTCCGGTGCTTTCTCTGGTTTATGCTTTGGATCTGGATGGATATCGGTCACATCTTTTGATTATTATTCTGGGCGGCTGCGTCTATACATTTTCATCTGTACTTGACAATGCACTGGTAGTAATACGTAAACAATATATACTGATCGTTTCATATGTTATGACCTGGATTTATATTAAGGCGGCAGCAGGATTTTTTGTAAATTCCGAAAGAATGCTGGGGGCATCTCTCCTCTATCTTACAGCAATGCTGCTGTTCCTTCTGATTACATTTATCATATTTGTCGTCTGCTTTATCAGAGAAAAAAAGAAATTACAGTTACAGTGAGGAAGAAAAATGAAAAAAGAAAATAAATATCAGGGATATCCGCCTGAGGTGCTGGACAAACTTCATAAAGTACAGATGGAGATTCTGGGAGATTTTATTAAAGTATGTAATAAATATGGACTGAAGTATTTTGCCATTTATGGCACAGCGATAGGAGCCGTGCGGCATGAGGGATTCATTCCATGGGATGATGATATTGATGTGGGAATGCTCAGGAAGGATTACGACAGATTTTTTGAGGTATTTGAGAAAGAACTGGGAGACAAATACAATCTTCTTACCCCTGAAATTGATTCGAGGTATGCATGCACGGTTACCCATATACAGCGTAAGGGTACAAAGTTTGTCTCAGAAATGTCAAAAGATCTGAAGTGTGAACAGTGCATTTTTATGGATATTTTTCCTTTTGATTATGTTGCGCCGGGGAAAAAAGCGCAGAAGAAACAGGCAAGGAGCACTACGTTCTGGGGGAAACTTCTGTTTCTCTGCGGGACAGGAAATCCGATCATTCCTTACGATGGCGTCCTGGGCGCGGTCATGCATGCAGGATGTATGCTGATTCATCTTTTCCTGAAACTGTTTCGTGTTTCGCCGGCCAGTGTATATGCAAAATATAAGGCAGCAGCGACAGCATATAACGACAGGAAAGAACGCAGCGGTTATGTCACTTCTTTTGAGTATACCGGCTCTATTAAAGATAAAGTAAGAAGATCTGCTCTGTTTCCGGTGAGGGAAGTACCGTTTGAGAACCTGATGATCGCGATTCCGAACAATAATCATGAATTCCTTACCAAGGTATATGGAGATTATATGAAACTTCCTCCTGAAGATAAGAGAGTGAATCACATGCCTCTGGAGATCGATTTTGGAGATGTTTTTGAAGAATCGGAAGAGTCCGAAAGATCGGAAGAAGAGATTACGGAATAGCAGGGGGATAATATGAAGCGTTATCTGTTTTTTTTAGTTCAGTTCCTGCCTCATATGGGAGGTGTGGAGAATTATACATATCATCTGGCAAAAGCGTTGATTGCCGGGGGGAATAAAGTTACGGTCGTAACTTCTATGAATGTTCCGGGGACAAAAACATATGAAAATATGGAAGGTATACAAGTATACAGGCTTTCATGCCTGAATCTGATGGACGGCAGGTATCCGATTATGAAGTTTGATGCTGTTTATCGGAAAGTAAACCATATTCTTTCGGAAAACCAGTTTGATCTTGTAATCATAAATACCCGGTTTTATCTGCTTTCTCTGTATGGTGTTTTGTTTGCGAAAAAACATCATTATAGATGTATTCTGATTGAACATGGAACCGGGCATCTGGCAATGCATCATCCGTTATTAGATGTTCTTGAGAATCTGTTCGAACATACGATCACAATGGCTGAAAAGATGCTCTGCAAAGAATTTTACGGAGTGTCCGAAGCATGCCTGGACTGGCTGAAGCATTTCCATATCAAGGGGAAAGGCGTGATCTATAATGCGATCGATCTGGAGTATGTGGAGAGTGAACTTCAGCATCCGGCGTGCAGTTATCGGGAGCTCTATCAGATTCCAGGTGATGCGATTGCCATTGCGTTTACCGGCCGGCTTCTCAAGGAAAAAGGGATTCTGACGCTGATCCAGGCGGTCGAAAATATGAATAAAACAGACCGTAAAGTATACCTTCTGATTGCCGGAGACGGCGATGAGGAAGAAGCGGTCAGAGCAAGGACAAGTGAACATATTATCGCTTTGGGAAGGATTACAGCTTCTCAGGTTATCGCCCTGCTGCGGGAGACAGACATCTTTTGCCTGCCGTCGGATTCAGAGGGAATGCCGACTTCAGTGCTGGAGGCCGCAGCGTGCAGAAATTACATTGTGACAACGAAGAGAGGCGGCGCCAAGGAACTGCTAATCGATGATAAATATGGAATGGTGCTTGAAAATAACCGGCTTGAGACCGTACAGGGCGCCCTGGAAAAGGCTGTTGAAGATTCTGATATGAGACGGACGGGAACAGAACTTACTTATACCAGATTGCGAAAACTTTTTACCTGGGAGAGAGCGGCGGAACGAGTAATGGAACTTTAGTTAGAAAACCCCTTCGGGAATTAGATCCCGAAGGGGTTTTGATAACTGAACTAATCTTCTATAATCGTTACTGTATTGTACTTACAATATCTGAGATATAGATTATTCGTTTACAGCCGGTTCCGCCGGTTCCGGAGAATATCCTGTCCAAACACCGTCTTCATCAAAGAATGCATATCTGCCATCTTCAGCTACGTAATATGTGCCGTTTCTGTACATCATAGCATCTTCATAATAGTACCAGTGGCCAACGCCGTCTGCGTCATTAGCCCATCTCCAGCCTGTGAGACCTGATCCGTCGCTGTTGAAGAAGAGCCATGTCTGAGCATCCTCATCCCACTGATCACCTGTCAGCATCTTACCGGAATTATTGAACAGATATGTCTTGCCATCGATAAAGAAGCCATCTCCTTTGTACATACGTCCGGAAGTTTTGTCCAGATAGTACCAAGCGCCGTCCCAGATCCAGCCTTTCTGCATAGCTCCGGACGCATTGTAGTAATACCAGTCGCCGCCAACAACATTGCCGTCTCCGTCATAATAACTGTTAAACTGCCATCCTTTGAGCATTACACCGGAATTGTTGAAGGAATAACGAGTGCCGTCAATTCCTACGTTAAACATATCTTTGTACATGTAACCGTAGTCTTCATCGAGATAATACCATGCGCCATCCCAGATCCATCCATACTGGCGATATCCGCTTCCATTGAAGTAGTACCACTCGCCATCATATACTTCTCCGGTTTCATAATCTTTGTGAGCGTCAAAGTACCAACCTGTCTGCATTACGCCTGAGGCATTAAATCCAAAATACTCATTGTTTTCTTCAATATATGTTACCGTGTCGCTGACCATTCTTCCGCTGTCTTCCCATAAGTAATACCATTTGCCGCCCTGATAAAGCCATCCTTCATAGATTGTGCCATCAGCTTTTGCGTAATACCAGCTGCCGCCGGTTATTACGCCGGTATCAGGATTTCTGGAAGGAGCGAAATACCATCCGCTTGTGAGATGACCGGAGTCGTTGAACAGATATGTCTTTCCGTCAATGTCATATGTACCATTTTTGTACATCATTCCGCTATGTTCGTCAAGATAATACCATGTATTTCCCTCTTTGAGCCATCCTTTGTAACGTGTGCCGTCTGCTTTCAGATAGTACCAGTATCCGCCGGTAACAACACCATTTGCATTTTTATATGCATCAAAATACCACTGACCTGCAAGAAGTCTTCCAGAGTTATCAAAGAGTCTGTCGATTCCGTCAATGTTATAAGTACCGTTTTTGTACATATATCCGCTTCCTGGAGCAAGATAGTAGTAGGTATCGCCCTGTTTCAGCCATCCATCATCATACATGGAACCATCGCTGTTGAGGTAGTACCAGTCGCCGCCTGTTACTGTGCCGTTTTCATCTGTGTACGCATCGAAATACCAGCCCGTTACCATCTTTCCGTCTGCACCGAAGTAATATTTTTCACCGTTGATGTAACGCCAGGAATCCTCTACCGGATTGGGCTCAAGATAATACCAGGCACTGCCATCCTGCAGCCATCCTGTACGCATCGCACCATTACTGTTAAAGTAGTAACGATCACCCCATTCATCTGTGTACCATCCGGTTACCATATAGCCGTCTTTGTCGAACGCATACGGTGTGCCATCGATTTCCCAGATGCCGCCGCCGAGGTAGTCTTCAGTTCCATCAAGGACGAACTGCCATTTTCCTGCTTCTGCATTCCATTTCCAGCTTCCCAGCTCTTCAGAAGATACTTTCTGTCCGGCCTCGTTCTCATAGATTACGCCGCCTTCTTCAGCAGGAGCTTCTGTCTCGGGAGCTTCTGTTTCGGGAACTTCCGTCTCAGGAGCCTCTGTCTCGGGAGCTTCCGCCTCAGGAGCCTCTGTTTCAGGAGCTTCCGTCTCAGGAGCTTCTGTCTCAGGAGCCTCTGTTTCGGGAGCTTCTGTTTCGGGAGCTTCCGTTTCAGGAGCTTCTGTTTCAGGAGCTTCTGTCTCAGGAGTTTCTGAAGTTGTTGTTTCTTCTGTAGCAACAGCTGCGTCTGTATCAGTACTATCCGTTTCCGCTGCCATAGTAACAACAGATGAGGACATGATCATTGCAGCACTTGCAAGTACAGATAAGTAAAGTTTGGATTTTCTCATACCTTCTCCTCCTTTTAATGTATTCACGATTCTAATTATACACAAGTTATGGGAAAATAACAAGAACGATTTGTAGAAAATGCGATAAAAATTCGCACAATTTCAGAACGAAAATGTTAATTTTTGTTAAAAACTATGTAAATAATATAGTAGGGGAGATAATGTAAATTATGGTATAATCTATATGTAAGATTTATTTTGACAAATGGTAACTGCTGTTATACTATTGTAAGAGATTTCATTGTAAAAGGAAGGATATAAATGTTTTTATCTAAAGTATGGAAGAAACATAAATATACAGGAAGGTCGCTGGCGGCAGTGCTGGGAGTGTGCATGTGTGTGCTGACTGCTGATCCGGCTGTATTGTCAGCAGCGGGTGAAACAAACGGAACAGAAGCAGCGCCCTATGTACAGACTCAGACAGAAGGGGGAACGAAGATCCATTTTATTTCTCTGCAGAGTACTACAGATGCGATTCTTCTTGAGAGTAACGGGCATTTCGGACTTGTTGATTCAGGAGAGGACTGGGACTATCCGGATGGCACGGAATATGTACTGCGGCCGGGAGTGACTCAGGGCATTGGTTATGATGAGCAGGTGATTCATTATCTGGAGCAGCTTGGAGTTGAAAAGCTTGATTTTTATATTGCAACTCATTCCCACAGCGACCATATCGGGACGGGGGATGAAATTCTTCGGCGTTTTCCAACAGACCGGCTGTATATACAGGAATACAAAGATGAATACCTGTATGCAGGACACACGGATCCGAATGATCCTTACTATACTGGCGATGGGGATCAGAAACTTTGGGATAATCAGTATGTTTTTGACACCCTGATTCAGGCGGCCAAAGAAACAGGAACACAGATTATCATGAACCTGGATGCGGAAGAAAATGCGCAAAACCGCAGTTTTACCATGGGTGACATGAAGATTGACATTATGAACTACGAGCGTGACCGGGATGAGAACGGCAATATTATTCCGGTGTATGAAGAAAACTGCAATGCTCTTGTGGTTCTTGTTACAGCGTATGGGCATACTGCGCTTCTTACATCAGATATGGATCCCTGGACCGGCGGGAAAGACGGGCTGAGCGATACGGTCAAGATCGTAAATCAGCTCGGTGAAAAACTGGGCTCTTCTGGGGAGGCTCATTCGGAACGCCGTGTTGATGCGGGGCAGATTCCGGAAAATTATTCCGTGCAGAATCATGAAGTATGGAATGGTGTCACGCTGAGTCAGCCCGATACAACGGGGGTAAATGATCCCTCAGGTGATGCGTCTGATGTGAACCCGGCAGCTTTGGATGAGAGCAAGCCAAATACAGAATCCGGATTCAGTGTTGATTTGTTGAAGATGTCACATCATGCCATTGATTATAATAATACGACTTATTTTCTGACATCGGTAAACCCGGAGACTGTTGTAGTTACAGGATATGAGAGCTTCTATAACGACAGGATGAAGGCGTGCATGCCGGGAGCCGATGTGTTCTTCACAACAACGGATTCGGCAGCTGTTGTGGCACAGTTTACTTCAGACGGTGTGCGGACTCAGTACGTAAAAATTGAGCCGGGATGGTTTACTTATGATGATACACAGTTTTATATGGATGATAACGGAAGGCTTGCAACAGGGTACTGGGAAATCAACGGACAGGAATATTGCTTTACTCAGAGGGGGACAGCACAGACCACAGATGGTTGGGTAACCGATCAGGAAGGTGGTCAGCATTACTGGTATGGCGACGGCCATTCTGCTAAATCAGAATGGATTGCCGCAGAAGATGGAACGAAGAAATACTGTGATGAAAACGGTCTTATGACAACCGGATGGAAATGGATCGGAAGTCATTGGTATTACTTTGATAAGAACGGAGTACTGGCAACGGATACATGGATCGGTGACTATTATGTGGACGAATCTGGTGCGTGGCTGGAGTCATATCAGAAGCCGCACTGGGAGTTCCGTGACAGTAACTGGTACTATCTGAATGCAGATGGAAGCTGTGTCAAAAATCGGTGGATGACGATTGACGGCAAAATGTATTATTTCTATGCGGATGGTCATATGGCGAGAAACTGGAACCAGTTTGGATCTTCCTGGTATTATATGGCGGGAGATGGCGCGGTACGCACGGGATGGTGCTGGGATGGAAATGGATGGTACTATCTGAACAGCAGTGGTATTATGCAGACCGGCTGGCTTCTGGATGGAAATACGTGGTATTATCTGAACAGCAGCGGGACGATGCAGAAAGGCTGGCTGTTAGATGGAAGTACATGGTACTATCTGAATGATAGTGGAGTGATGCAGAAAGGCTGGCAGTGGATCGGCAATGCCTGGTACTACCTGAATAACAGCGGAGCGATGCTGACGGGCTGGCAGTGGATCGGCAATGCCTGGTACTATCTGAATAACAGCGGAGCGATGCTGACGGGCTGGCAGTGGGTAGGCAGTGCCTGGTATTATATGAACAGCAGCGGAGCAATGCAGAGTTCACGCTGGATCGGAGATTATTATGTACAGGCGGATGGCTCTATGGCTGTTAATAAATGGATCGGAGGATATTACGTCGGAGCGGACGGCCGTTGGAGAAGATAACGGTCGGAAAAGGGCGCAGCGACGCGGAAAAAGAAGATGAAGAGTGATTTACTGATCATTATTCCGGCTTATAATGAAGAAGAAAATA
>CALWBC010000310.1 GCA_944375755.1 uncultured Mediterraneibacter sp.
ATTATGTCTGAATTACTTGTAAATGCGGACGGCGGCCTGACAACGGCCGGATACGCTGTCACGATTATTGCCGGCATTGTGATCTTTGCCGCGGCGGTGTTTTTTGCCGGAAGGGGAAAGGAGAAAAAGCAGATGCCGGTGAAACATCTGGTATTCTGCGCCATGGCTCTTGCGCTGGCGTATATTACATCCTACATCCGGATCTTTAAACTGCCGTGGGGCGGAAGCGTTACACTGTGCAGTATGCTGTTCATCGTTCTTGTAGCGAACTGGTATGGGGTGAAAACCGGTGTGGCAGTAGGACTTGCCTACGGAATTCTTCAGTTTATACAGGAACCCTACGTGCTGTCCTTCTTCCAGGTGTGCTGTGATTACATACTGGCCTTCGCGGCTCTGGGGCTTGCGGGACTTTTCGCAAAGAGCAGGCATGGGCTCCTGAAAGGATATATTCTGGCAGTGATCGCAAGAGGCGCATTCCATGCGCTGGGCGGATATCTTTACTGGATGGATTATATGCCGGATAATTTCCCGAAAGCGCTTACCAGCGTGTATCCGATCCTGTATAACTACAGCTATCTGCTGCTGGAAGGTGTCATTACAGTGATTATCATATCTATTCCGGCAGTGGCAAAAGGGCTGAACCGGGTGAAACAGACGGCAGTTTAATCAATCGGGGACGTAGTAAAATTCACTTTTACTACGTCCCCGATTGTAGTTTGACCTGTCCCTGATTGCAGACAGCCCTGTCCCTTTTTGAAGAAAAATGCAGGAGCAATATTAATATAATTTCAAAAATCCCTTGAGTTTTCGGGCTTTTTCGATTTGCAGTTCAGGAACAGAAATGGGAATTCTTGGATGATAAAATCGGGAAAGGTTCCTAATTACTTCGAAAAACGTTAAGTATTCAGGTGTTTTGAAATATATGGCAATAAAAAAATTCAAAAAGGGACAGGGGTATATGCAGTTCGGGACATAGTAAAGTTCAATTTGGGACGTAGCCGACTTCAATTTCACTACGTCCCCTAAGAAATTTTTAAGATTTATATTGAGGTTTTTTTAACTCCCCTCTATTATGGTTTATGTGTAAACAAAAATATCACGAACTAACCGGAGGAATGAGACAGTGGACAGTGAGACGATTCTTGTGGTGGACGACAATAAGGAGATTGTCTATTCCATCAGTGAACTTCTGAAATACGAGGGCTACCGAACCGTGGCGGCATATGACGGAATGCAGGCGCTGGATGCCCTGGAGCAACATAAGATTGACCTGATTCTTTTAGATGTGATGATGCCCAGGCTCAACGGCCTGTCGGCGCTGATGAAGCTGCGGGAGAACTATCGGATTCCCGTGATCATCCTCTCGGCGAAGACCGAGGAAAGCGACAAGGTATCCGGCCTGATTCTGGGGGCCGACGACTATGTGGAGAAGCCTTATAATCCGGCGGAGCTGATCGCCCGGGTGAAAGCCCATCTGCGAAGGTACCACGCATGGGGCGGTGAGGCTCCGAAAGCGGATGCGGACCGGATTGTGAACGGCGGTCTGGTTCTTGACAAGAAGCAGCGGATTGTCATCGTGGAGGGTGAGGAAGTCAGGCTCACGGCCACGGAGTACAAGATTCTGGAGCTTCTGATGGAGCATCCGGGGCAGGTGTTTTCCGCGGAACAGATCTATGAAAATGTCTGGCAGGAAACAGCGGAGTACACGGTGGAGAACACGGTTATGGTTCATATCCGGCATATTCGTGAGAAGATTGAGATTGATACAAAGAAACCAAGATATGTAAAGGTGGTGTGGGGCATTGGATACAAGATGGAAAAGTATGATTAAAAAAGCAAAACCGGTGCTGAAAAAGGAGTGGCAGATTGTGCCGGGAGTGATTCTGGCAGCAGCGGGACTTTTGTTTTTCTACGGGGTGGCGGCTTACCCGGGAGACCGGCCGACCAGTGAGACCCTGGGCATCGGCCTGCTGGGAAATATACTCTTCGGACCCGGTATGGGCATTCTCCTGTGGAAATTCCTGAAGCTGAAATACGAGAACTGGGTTCCGGAGAATGAAAACTTCTACGAGCAGTGGAAGATGACCGGGAGAAGAATCGGAAAGTATCTGTGGATAACAGGTGCAGTGGCGCTTTTTCTGGCGTACTGGTTCCTGACCAGACTGATGAATGGTAATTTCTACGGCTGGTACTGGAATTACGCGCCTGGATACATGATGATTTTTACTGTGCTTGTCCAGTTCATTGTCTGCCGGGCGGTCATCAGCCGGTTTATGGCTCAGAAGCTGCAGTTGCTTATGGAGCAGATGGAACAGATCAATAAGAAGCGTCTGGCCGAGGCGATGGAGATCGAGAAGAAGAGCCTGGAGAAGGTGTCGAGAAGCGACCAGCTCCGCGTGGATCTGATCACGAATGTTTCCCATGACCTGAAAACGCCTCTGACTTCCATGGTGGGCTACATTGAGCTGATCCGCAAGGAAGAGCTCAGTGATGTTGTACGGGATTATGTGGATGTGCTCTCCGAGCGCGCGGAAAAACTTAAGGAAATGATTAACAGTCTGTTCAGTCTTGCGAAGGCAAGCAGCGGCAATGTGGAGCTTCATCCGGAGAAATTCGAGCTGAACCGGATGATCGAGCAGATCTTTGCGGACATGGATGACCGGATTAAGGCAAGCGGCCTGGAATTTGTGACAATGCTTTCAAAGGAAAATACGGAACTGGTGTCGGATAATTCCTATTTTTACCGTATCTGTCAGAATCTGATGGAGAATGCACTGAAATATTCCGCAAAGGGAACCAGGGTGTTTGTAAAGACTTATGTGAAAGAGCCGGAAGAAAAAGACGGGAAGAAAAAGCTGTGTCTGGAGATCACGAACACATCCAGCTATCCCATGGATTTTACGAAAGAAGAGATTACAGAGAGGTTCGTCCGTGGCGACAAGGCCAGATCCGGTGACGGAAACGGCCTGGGGCTTGCCATCGTGAGCACCTACGCGAAGGCGCTGGGCGGAGAGTTTGATATCAGGATCGACTGTGATCAGTTTAAAGCGTGTCTGGAGATGCCGGACACGCTTTAAAACAGATCGCGGATTCACGGGGAATCTATTTTTTTCAGACAGGTGATTTCAGTTTCCTGTTTCGGATAATATAGTATCCGATAAAAGCCAGCGCGGTTATGATCCATGTAACCGGATAGCTGAAAATGATTGCGTCAATGGTTGGCGAGACCTGCATGATTACGGCCAGCCAGATGATGCGGAGCACGCACACACCGAGCAGCGTAATGATAACCGGAACGATTACATCTCCGGTACCTCGCAGCGCGCCTGCGAGGATTTCGATAAACACATAGACAATGTACCACGGCATGATCAGTGCCAGCATATCGCAGCCGATCCGGATGACATCCGCGTCAGCGGTAAACAGCCGGAAGAGAAGACCGCGTGCTGCGATCAGGACGAGCACGAGAACTGCGGAGACCGCCAGATCCATGAGCAGACAGACGCGGGTGCTGCGGCGTACACGGTCCATTTTACCGGCTCCGAAGTTCTGGCCCACAAAAGTGGTGATGGAGATGCCGAACGCCGTACTTACCATCCAGAAGATGGCGTCCAGTTTTCCAAAGGCGGACCATGCCGCAGTGGTGTCGGTTCCGAAGGAGTTGATGGAAGCTTGGATGGCAATGTTTGTGATGGCGAATAAAATTGATTCAAAACCGGTAGGAAGGCCCAGTTTCAGCTGGGTCTTTAACAGTTTTCCGTGAAAACGCACCTGCCTCAGGGAAAGCTTCAGAATCCCTTCGGAGCGGATCAGTCTCCAGGTGACAAGTACGGCGCTGACCGCCTGAGCGATCAGTGTGGCGATGGCCGCGCCGGGTACACCCATGTGGAACACGATGACAAACAGAGCGTCCAGAACAATGTTGATGGCGCAGCAGATGATCAGGTAATAAAGGGGGCGTCTGGAGTCTCCGGTCGCGCGGAGAATGGCGGACCCCATATTGTAAACAAGCACAAAAAGAATGCCGGCAAAGTAAATCCGCAGATAGATGATGGAATCATACATGATTTCCGCCGGTGTGTTCATCAGCTTCAGAAGTGCCGGAGCGCTCAGCAGGCCGATTATGGTAAAGATGATCCCGCCGGCCACAGCGATGGCGTAGGCATTGTGCAGTCCCTGGTTCGTGTTTTTTTCGTCTTTTGCTCCGAAGAACTGGGCAATGGTTACGGAAGCGCCGGAAGAAAGTCCGGTGAAGAAACCGACCACCAGAGAAACGACCTGCGCGGAGGAACCGCCTACACTGGCGAGCGCTTCTTTTCCCACGAACTGCCCCACAATGACAGTATCCACCGTATTATAAAGCTGCTGGAAAAAAGTTCCCACCAGAATCGGAAAGAAAAAGATCAGGAGCTGCCGCCAGATTACCCCCTCTGTGATTTGGTTTTTCTTTTCAAGTGCTGTTGTCATTTCTCTAAAATCCCCCCATATAATTCAGAAAAATAGTAACAGTTCCGTGGCAGAACCGTTAGGAAAAATACTGCGCGCCGCAAAAGGCACGCAGATGGAACTTATTCCCGACCATATCAGGTACTGGTGTTGTACAAGTATTATATATGAAACAGACAGTATTCCACAAGAGGGTAAGGTGATTCCCGCATAAAAGAAATTGAAATTATCCATATATGGAAAAATATACAAATGAACGGCGGGAAAACTGGTAATATTTGCAGCCGAAATAAATTGAAAATATCCATAAAATATATTATTCTATCCATAGAAGGATAATTTGATATAAGGATAGCGCGGTATGAGAAGGAGGAGGGCGTGATATGGATATTGAAGATCTGAAACAGATGAAGAAGCAGGCGGGACTGACCAATCAGGAGATTGCCGATCTGTCGGGCATTCCGGTCAGCACAGTGAACAAGATTTTTTCCGGGGCAACGAAGAATCCCCGGTATGCGTCACTCCTCGCCCTTGAGCAGGTGCTTGCGAAAAAGGAGAAGATCCCGTTTTACTATGATGACCTGAAGGAAGAACCGGCGATTCTCCGGGAAGAGACTGTTCCGTATATGTATTCCGCACGGGAATATAACGGTGAAGATATCGAAC
The DNA here is from genome assembly GCA_944375755.1 of uncultured Mediterraneibacter sp. Lineage (GTDB taxonomy): Bacteria > Bacillota > Clostridia > Lachnospirales > Lachnospiraceae > Mediterraneibacter. Next base: position 5,113 of record CALWBC010000310.1, read on the forward strand.
GGCTTTCCGAGTGGTCGCGCGCGGAGCTGATCAATGGGAAGCTGTACATGCTGTCCGCGCCGAACCGGCTTCACCAGTATTTTGTGTCCGGATTGATTTTTGAAATAAGGAGCCATATTAAACAGAACAAAGGGAAATGTCAGGTATACGCTTCTCCTTTCGACGTCCGTCTGTTCGGGGACGATTCGACTGTTGTCCAGCCGGATATTCTCGTTGTGTGCAACCGGGATATTCTGACGGAGGAGGGCTGTTCCGGCGCGCCGGACTGGGTGATTGAGATCGTTTCAAAGAGTAATTCTTCCCATGACTATGTGCGGAAACTGATGCAGTACCAGAAAGCAGGGGTGAGGGAATACTGGATCGTGGATCCGTTCGAAAAACAGGTGTCTGTGATGAACTTTGAAGACCCGGAGAAAACAGCGCAGTATACGTATCAGGACAGTGTGCCGTCAGGCGTCCTGGCAGGGCTTGCGATTCGGTTTGAGGAGCTGGAAGAAGGGTACTGACTGTTGACAGGACGGATAAAAAGTATTATTGTATTAATCGAATAATACAATGGAGAGAGGCGATAATTCTATGCTTACGACAGTTATTCTGATACTGGTGATGGCCCTGTTTGTGCTGATCATCTGGCTGCTCTCGTTCGTTGATATGAGACGCCGCAGAAAGAAATATATTCATGGCAAGTTCGGAAAGATACCGAAGGCAAAAGACTGGAACGATACGGTCCGGAACTATTATGATGTAATGGAGAAAGAGACAGGAACCGTAGACGATGTGACATGGAACGATCTGTCGTTAAATGAAGTGTTTCAGCGGCTGAATCACTGCGATACGTCCGCGGGGGAAGAGATTCTGTACTGGAGAATGAGGAAAAATCATATGTCTCTTGAGGAACGGCAAATGTTTGAGCGCCGGGTGCGTACATTTGGCGGCAATGAGAAAGAGCGGGAAGCGATTGAAAACCTTCTGTGCGATATCGGAAAAGATGCCTCTGCTTACTACATCCCTTCCTACATGGACGCGGTGGAGGAGTACGGTTTCCGGTTCCCGTGGCTGTTCAGAGCGCTTCAGGTTCTTCTTGCGGCATCGTTTCTCTTTATGCTCGTCACATTGAACGATCTGGCGGGAATGGTATTCCTCGGTGTGTGCGTGCTGAATCTTGCTGTCTATGTCTATCTGAAGTACCGGTTTGAACTGGAGCTCTCCATGGTGGGAACGGTTGTAAGTCTGCTGGAAAATGCGCGGCAGATCGCGAAGAAAAAAGAAGTTGATCTGCTGTTCCCCGATCTGAAAACGGAACTGGATCATCTGAAGGGGGTGATCAGAGGCGAGCGGATTCTGAGAAATCAGCGGGCCGGTGCCGTAGCGGGGGATGCGTTTGGAATGCTTGCGGACTATATCATGGGTGTGACGCTCTGGCAGGTGACCACCTATAATAAAGTGATTCGGAGGCTTGCCGGCAACACGGACAGTTACATGTCGGTTTACCGGATGATCGGAGAACTTGACGCAGCCATCAGCACCGCGTCTTTCCGGAAGAGTCTGCCGTGGTACTGCATGCCGGAATATTCGGAGGAAAAGACGCTCTCCATGGAGGAGATTTACCATCCTCTGATTTCAGAACCGGTGGCGAACAGTATTGAACTGAAGCGGAGCTGTCTGATCACCGGATCCAACGCGTCAGGAAAATCCACGTTTATCAAGGCCGTGGCGGTGAACGCCATACTGGCCCAGGCGCTGAACACCTGCGCGGCCAGATCTTTTCGGATGCCGGAGGCGGAAGTGCTCACATCCATGGCGGTAAAGGATGACCTGATGGCAGGGGAAAGCTATTTTATTCGTGAGATCCGGTATCTGAAGCGGATTCTGGATCATCTGGATGAGTCGCGGATGATGATCTGCGCCATAGATGAGATTCTCCGGGGAACTAATACCGGTGAGAGAATCCGGGCTTCCCGGGCGATTCTGGAATATCTGAAGAACAAGAACTGTATCGCTCTTGTGGCGACTCACGACAAAGAGCTGACCGAACTTCTGGGTGATGACTATGACAATTATCATTTCAGCGAGGAGATCGGGGATCACGACATCGCCTTCAGTTATAAGATCATGGAAGGGCCTGCCACATCACAGAATGCCATCAGGCTTCTGGAGTTCGCGGGTTTCCCGGGTGAGATTATAGAGGCTGCGGAGCAGCCGCTGTGATATGTAAATTGAAAAAGAATTCAAAAAATAGAGAAAGAAAACTCTCCTTCTCGGAATAAGTTGAATTAAAAAGCAGGGTGTTTTGCAAAAAACACCTTGTTTTTTTGAATAAATCCCTAAAGAATGAAAAAGAAAGAAATACGGAATCCGAATAGAATAATAACTGTAAAGAACAGCTCCTGAAAAACAGATTTCGGAGAGAGGATAAGACGTGGCCGGAGAGGCAAGGTCACAGAAAGAGAAGGAGGACAAAGAATATGAAGAAGAGGTATCTGGCAATGCT
>CALWBC010000311.1 GCA_944375755.1 uncultured Mediterraneibacter sp.
ATCGCAGTAGAAGGGCGGATTGATAAATGCCCTGTCGGATTTCCCCAGAAGTTCTTCCACGATCTTTCCAATGGCGTCAAAGTCCGAGCGGTCAACGGTATTGAGACGCTGCAGGATTCTGCGGCATTTCTTCTGTTCTTCCATGACAGCCTCATCTGAGATGTAGGCCATTTCTTTGTCGCGTCTTTCGATATTGTCCATATTATGCTGCCTCCTTATCATGTTTTTCCGGTATCCGGATTTTATACTTGCTTCTGTGTCTGCATTTTCAGTGTTCTGCAGTTTTTCTCCAGGTCATAATCCTTGTGCACGCCGTCATCGTCATAGAGGATGTATTCGGCTCCTTCATATCCGATCATCTGCAGATGATCTGCGTCAACATCGGCAACGCATTCCGCGGCTTTGGCGACAGGGATGCATTTTCCGCTGCGGATGAAGAGGGGGACTTCGTTGAGGGCGATATCTACATAGTGGATGCCTTTGCCGAGTATTTCTTCATAAATGGAGCCGTCCGGCAGGAATTTTATGAATTTCATTTCTTCCGGCAGATACACGTACCGTCCTTTTCCGTTCTGCTCGCAGACGGGAGCGATCATGATCTCATTTCCCAGCATGAGCTGATCTTCGATGCGGGCTGCCATGGAATCATCCGGGTAGACGAAGGCAAGCGGTTTGAAATACATGTCGTCTGTCAGAGCAGCCTTCATATATTCACTGTACAGGTAGGGGAGCAGACGGTATCTTACTCCCAGCACATGACGGAAATCCTCAATATCTTCAAACTGATAGCATTCCTGTTCTCTTGTCCCCAGTGCGGAGTGATTTCTCATAAGCGGTGTGAATACGCCCAGCGCCAGGAAACGAAGCAGCAGATCCCGGGTTGTATCCGATCCGAAGCCGCCCAGATCCGCGCCGGTGTAGAGGAATCCGCACATGTTCAGGGAAGGCATCATTTTCAGGTTGAGGAGCAGGTGCGACCACCAGGAGCGGTTATCCCCTGTCCAGATGCCTCCATAGCGGTGCATACCGATATAGGAGGAGCGGGAGAACATGAGGAAACGTTTATCCGGGGCGATCCGGTCAAATGCCTCGCCTGCCGCGCGGGTCATGTTGAATCCGAACAGGTTGTGTACTTTGTCATGGCATACTTTTTTGCCATCCACATTGTGGTAGAAAGCACGGTAGTCCTTCCGGCTGTTGGCCAGGGCGGCCAGTTTGTCACCCATTTCCCAGACTCCGACCGATTCCGCCGGATCATCGGCAAAACGCCGGGCCAGTTCTCTGGCTTCATCCAGCCCTTCCCGGGAGTAGAAGATCGCCGGCTCGTTCATGTCATTCCAGAATCCCTCGATTCCCTGATCTGTGAGGAAACGGTATTTGTCCCCGAACCATTTCCTGGCATCCGGGTTGAGTACATCCGGAAAATGGGTGTCGCCCGGCCATACCGCGGCAACGAAATCGCTTCCGTCTTCCCGTTTGCAGAAATAGTTGTTTTCGACACCCTCCTCGTAGACATCATAGCCTTCCTCAACCTTCACGCCGGCGTCGATAATCGGGATCAGATGGATGTTCTGATCTTTCATTTCCTGAACAAAGGACGGGAAATCACCGAAATCTTCGTTCAGTGTGAAGTCTTTGTAGTGATCCATGTAGTCGATGTCCATGTAGATCATATCCAGCGGGAGATGGTTTTCCCGGTAGCTTTTCGCTACGTTTTCAAAATCTTCCCTGGTCTTGTAGCCCCAGCGGCTCTGTCCGAAGCCAAAGGCGAATTTCGGCGGGATATAGCTTCTGCCGATGATATGGCGGAACTGTTTCACAATGTCACAGGCAGACTCCCCGTCGATGACATACAGTGCCAGATCCGCGTTGCCGCAGGATACGGTCAGTGTGTCCATGCGTGTGTAGCCGATGTCAAAGGTCAGTTCCGAAGGATAATCAAAGAACAGTCCGAAGGTCTGTTTCCCGGAGATGACGATAAAGTTGTGGGCGCCGTAGAGAGAGCGCTTGTCTTCCGTATGGTTCGGATCGTCGGCGCAGTAGCTGACATAGCAGTATCCCCTTTTATTGATCCCGCGGTTTGCCTCGCCCAGCCCGTAGACGATATCATCCTTATCCATCTTACAGGTAAAACAAAATCCATTCTGTAAGTTTATGGTTCCGTATGCGGGCGTTCCGCTTTCGGCAGGCAGTTCTTTTACGACTGCGTCTGTGTGAAATGGTGTTCCGTAATTGTATTTCCGGATCATGACAGTTCCTCCTTTTTTTATGATAGTTGCATTATACTGCCGCATAAAATGAAAATCTTGTATTATTCTGCATAAACATAACACAATCCTGCGGATTAAGAAAAACTCAAGAAAACAGAAAGAAAGGATTAAACAAAGGGTAAGGAAGGCTTAAAGCATTCCCGGCATCCTTTGGTTATAATTAGCATCGAACAGAAACAAAGTACACAACCGCAGGCATGGCGGACACCGGAAGCTGAGAAATCCGGAAGCTGCCATCCTGTGTAATGGAAGGGAGAAACGAAAATGGAGAAAGAGAGAAAAAAGATCGCGATTTTATTCGGAGGATGTTCAACGGAATATGAAGTGTCGCTTCAGTCCGCTTATTCCGTGATCGAGCATCTGGATACAGAGAAGTACGAGCCGGTTCTGATCGGTCTGGAGAGAACCACGGGAAAATGGTATCTGTACCGGGGAGAGAGTGACCGGATACCGGAGGATAAATGGCTGGATCAGGAATGCGTTCCTGTCTATCCCTCCACGGACCGCTTTGTACACGGGATCTGTTACCTGGAAGGAAATGTGCTTCGGACCATATCGCTGGACGCCGCGCTTCCGGTTCTTCACGGAAAAAACGGGGAGGATGGAACGGTTCAGGGCATTCTGGAGCTGGCAGGCATTCCGGTGATCGGATGTGGGATTCTCTCGTCTGCGCTGTGCATGGACAAGGAAATTTCCCACCGCATTGTGTCAGACGCGGGGATAAATACTGCCAGATCCGTTCTTCTTGAGGAAAACGTTCCGGAAGCAGACGTGAAAAAGGCGGCGGCAGAGCTGGGATATCCGGTATTCGTAAAGCCGGACCGGGCGGGCTCTTCCTTTGGCATCACAAAGGTAATGTTGGAAGAACATCTGATGGATGCCGTGAAAAACGCATTCCTTCATGATTCTATTGTGGTTCTGGAGGAGACGGTTCCCGGCTTCGAGGTAGGCTGCGCTGTGCTGGGCTGCGGAGAGCTTACGGTGGGCGAGGTTGATGAGATTGAACTCTCAGACGGATTTTTCGACTATACGGAGAAATATACGCTGAAGACGTCGAAGATACACGTCCCGGCAAGGATCAGCAGGGAAAAATCCGAGGAGATCAAAGAGACTGCGAAGAAAATATACCGGCTGCTCCAGTGTTCTTATTTCGCCAGAGTGGATCTGTTCCTGACACCGGAGGGCGAGATTTATTTTAATGAGGTGAATACGATTCCCGGATTTACGGTTCACAGCCGATATCCGAACATGCTGAAAGCCGCCGGGGTTCCTTTTGGAACTGTGATCGATCATCTGATTGAGATGGCATTTCAGTAAAGGGGGCAGAGGATATGTCAGCAGTTACATTCACAAAAGAAGACTCTCATACGGGAAGCCTGATTCTGGTGTCCCCGGGATTTTCCCTTATGAGCGTTCCTGATGAGAAAAAGATGGCGCCTGCAGTGCCGGATCAGCCGGAGGTTCTGCTGGACGCAACCGCGGGGATGCATCTGAACGGACTTTTGAATCATATTCGCTCAGGAAGAAAAATTACAGCGGTGAGCGGATACCGCACACAGGAAGAGCAGGAGCAGATCTGGAATGACAGCATAAGAGACAATGGGAGGGAGTTCACCAGGCAGTACGTGGCCATTCCGGGACACAGTGAACATC
>CALWBC010000312.1 GCA_944375755.1 uncultured Mediterraneibacter sp.
CGCGGCCGCCAGCTAAAATCATAGCTAACATGTTATTTTGCTTCATAAATGAGCCCTCTCTTTCATTATTACTGGTTACTATTATACAATTTTCTGAGAAGATTTGCTACATTTTTGTACGAAAAACTGAAAATAAAAAGAAAAATATAAGCTAAATTTATGAAAAAAAACGGCATTTTTATAAAAATGATCAAGTTGTTCGTAGGATACGAACAAGTTAAACGGAGCTGAAAGTAAGAGAAAAAGAAGAGGTTCTTTTGTGCATTTTGATGATTGACAATAAAAATAAATGTCTTTACTATATTGTTAGTTACCGAACAAAATTGCGAGGAGGGATGGAAATATGTGCGCTGGTGATCATGATGTGGGAAGGCTGATTAATACACTGTCTCATCAGCTGAAACGGCAGATGTGTGCGCATGAGTCGGAAGACAGCCTGACCAATATGCAGAGGCATGTTCTTCATTATATTCTGTTCCAGTCTCTGCAGCATGACATTTACCAGAAAGACCTGGAAAAGGAGTTTCAGATCCGACGCTCAACAGCAAGCGGAACGCTTCAGCTTCTGGAGAAAAACGGATTCATCCGCAGGGAAGCGGTGGAGCGGGATGCGCGGCTGAAGAAGATAGTACCGACAGACAAAGCGCGGGGAGTCCGGGAACATATTCTGGGTAACATTCGATACATGGAATCGACACTTCGCCGGGGAATCCCGGAAGAAAAGCTGAAAGTATGCATGGAAGTGCTGGAACAAATGTCGGCTAATCTGACAGAGAATGAAAAGGCGCCGGGACAGCCGGCGGCAGATTTGCAGGTAATGAATCAATTAACAGAAAAAAAAGAGGAGGAGAAAACAGACCATGAATAGAATACTGCTTCGTTCCGTCCGGGAATACAAAAAAGAATCATTCCTGACTCCGGTGCTGGTCTGCCTGGAGGTCCTGATGGAAGTCCTGATTCCGCTTTTGATGGCGAGGATTATCGATGTGGGAATCATGGAAGGGAATATGGCTTACATTATAAAGATGGGACTTCTGCTCATCTTGATGGCGATGCTGGCCCTGGTATTCGGTGCAAAGGCCGGTCAGCTTGGCGCGATTGCTTCATCAGGTTACGCGAAGAATCTGCGTCATGACATTTTTTATAAAATTCAGGATTTTTCGTTTGGAAATATCGATCATTTCTCAACATCAAGCCTTGTGACAAGAATGACAACAGATATTACGAACGTTCAGATGGCTTACATGTTTACGATTCGTCTGCTGGCAAGGGCGCCGATCATGATTGTTCTGTCACTGATTATGACGATGACGATCAGCATGCCAATCGCCATTGTGATGCTGATTGTAGCGCCTGTTCTGGGCGTGAGCCTGATTTTCATAGCAAAGAAAGCGCATCCGCACTTTGTGCAGGTGTTTGACGAATATGATGTTCTTAACAATACCGTGCAGGAGAATGTGAATGCTGCCCGCGTGGTAAAGGCGTATGTAAGAGGGGACTATGAAATTGAAAAATTCGGGAAAGTCTCTACACTTGTGTTCAGGCTTTTTACAAAGGCTGAGAAAATTGTTGCCTGGAATGCGCCGATCATGCAGTTCGCCGTATATACGGTTGTAATTATCATGGTGCTGATCGGCGGCGAGAGCATTATCAGCGGGTCCATGCAGACCGGAGAACTCACAAGCGTCATTGTGTATGCGCTTCAGATTCTTATGTCGCTGATGATGGTTACTTTCGTATTTACAATGATTATGATCGCGGAAGCTTCTACGGACCGTATCACAGAAGTTCTTACGGAAGTTCCGGAGATGTCTGACAAAGCGGATGCGGTTACGGATGTGAAAAACGGTGACATTGATTTTGAACATGTGAATTTCAGCTATGCGGGAGAGGGTGGAAATCTTTCCCTTAAAGATGTGGATCTTCATATTAAGAGCGGACAGATTGTAGGTGTTATCGGCGGAACAGGAAGCGCCAAGTCTACACTGGTTCAGCTCATCCCGAGACTTTATGATGTGACGGGCGGCTGCGTAAAGGTAGGCGGCGTTGATGTTCGCGATTATAACCTGGAAGCACTTCGCGACCAGGTGTCCATGGTGCTTCAGAAGAATGTCCTTTTTACCGGAAGCATTTATGAAAATGTGCGCTGGGGTGATGAAAACGCAAGTGACGAGGAAGTGCAGAGAGTCTGTAAACTGGCTCAGGCTGACAGTTTCATCCAGGAATTCCCGGGCAAATATAACACGATGATAGTAGAAGGCGGAAATAACGTGTCCGGAGGTCAGAAGCAGAGACTGTGTATTGCCAGGGCGCTGCTCAAAAAGCCGAAAATTCTGATTCTGGATGACTCTACCAGCGCGGTAGATACAAGAACGGATGCGCTGATCCGTCAGGCATTCAGGGAAGAGATCCCGGATACGACAAAGATTATTATTGCGCAGAGAATCTCTTCGGTGGAAGATGCAGATGTAATTATTGTTATGGATAACGGTGAGATCAACGGCATCGGAACATCAGAAGAACTTCTGAAGAATAACGCAATTTACAGAGAAGTTTACGAATCACAGATGAAAGGAGGCGCGGATGATGAGTGATCAGAATCAGGTAAAACAGAGACCGGGCGGCGGTCCGGCGGTCACAAAAGGGACGATAAAGACGGCAAAGCGCCTGCTTGCTTATGTAACAAGTACCTATAAAGTGCAGTTTATCATCGTACTGTTTTGTATTCTGATGAGTTCTGTGGCATCGATTTCCGTATCCCTGTCACTGAAATTCCTTCTGGATGATTTCATTATTCCGCTGATCGGGCAGCAGAACCCGGATTATACGGAGCTTTATATGGCGCTGGCTGTGCTGGGGACGATTTTTCTGCTGGGAGTAATCGCTACGTTCATATACAGCCGGATGATGGTTGTGATCGGACAGGGAGTTTTAAAACGTGTTCGTGATGAAATGTTTGAACATATGCAGAAGCTGCCGATCCGTTATTTTGATCAGAATACGAACGGTTCAATCATGAGTCTTTATACCAATGATACGGATACTCTGCGGCAGATGATCAACCAGTCGATTCCGCAGGTGCTGATGTCTGTGTTCACAGTGGTTGTAACATTTGTTTCCATGCTTGTGCTGAGCCCGATCCTGACAATTATGGCGGTTCTGATGATTATTGTCATGACAGTCGTGTCAAAAGTCGTTGCGGGAAACAGCGGCAAGTATTTCATCCGGCAGCAGCTTGATCTTGCGGATATTACTGGTTTTGTAGAAGAGCGGATGAATGGACAGAGAGTTGTTAAAGTATTCAATCACGAGAAGATATCAGAGCGTGAATTTGACGAGCTGAATGAGAGACTGTTCACCAGCGCTTCACGCGCGCATACGTTTGCCAGCATGATGGGACCGATCATCGGAAATCTCGGCAACCTGCAGTTCGTGCTGACAGCGGTATTCGGAGGATTTCTGTCTGTAGCGGGAATCGGAAACATTACACTTGGCGTGATGGCTTCCTATCTGCAGTTTACGAAGAGTTTCACTCAGCCGTTTATGCAGATCGCTCAGCAGTTCAACTCAATTATCATGGCGCTTGCAGGTGCGGAACGTATCTTCAATATGATGGATGAAGAACCGGAAGTGGATGACGGATATGTTACGCTTGTCAACGCGAAACGAAATCCGGACGGAAGCTTGACAGAATGTAAAGAGAGGACCGGTCTGTGGGCGTGGAAACATCCGCATAAGGCTGATGGTACAATTACGTATCAGGAGCTGAAAGGCGATGTGAGATTCTACGATATGACCTTCGGATATACCCCGGATCATATGGTGCTGCATGATCTGACCCTGTATGCGAAACCGGGACAGAAACTGGCGTTTGTCGGATCAACAGGAGCCGGAAAAACAACGATTACCAACCTGATCAACCGGTTCTATGATGTAGCTGACGGAAAGATCCGGTATGATGACATTAATATCAATAAGATTAAAAAAGCAGATCTGCGTCATTCTCTCGGAATTGTACTGCAGGATACACATCTGTTTACAGGCACAATTAAGGAGAATATCCGTTACGGAAAGCTTGACGCAACGGATGAGGAAATCGTAAATGCAGCGAAACTGGCGCATGCGGACGGATTTATCCGTATGCTTCCGCAGGGCTATGACACCCATCTGAGCGGGGACGGGGAAGAACTTTCCCAGGGTCAGAGACAGCTTCTGGCTATTGCCAGAGCCGCTATTGCGGATCCGCCGGTTCTGATTCTCGACGAGGCTACCTCATCGATCGATACAAGAACCGAGCAGATTGTACAGCAGGGAATGGATAATCTGATGAAAGGGCGGACCGTATTTGTCATCGCCCACAGATTGTCAACCATTCGCAACAGCGATGCCATCATGGTTCTGGAACACGGAAGAATTATAGAGAGGGGAACACATGAGGACCTCATCAAGTTAAAGGGAACATACTATCAGTTATATACCGGGAAACTGGAACTTTCATAATAACATTTGGGGACGTAGTAAAGTTGGATTTTACTACGTCCCCAAATTATATTTCCAGTTTATCCGCATTCGGGATATAAACCTGTGTATACAGAATCACCAGATCGCCCTCCCTCAGAATCATATTTCCATTTGGAATCATGACCCGTTCTTTTCGTTTCACCAGAACGATCACAGTATGTCTTGAGATATCCAGTTCCCGGATCCGGTGGCCGATCCATGGATGGTTCTTCTGCAGGGTGATTTCTTTGAGGCGGATGTGCTCTTTGTCCTGGAAGGACTCCGCGGCCAGGACCAGAACATCTCCGGCGTGCAGAACCAGATTTCCGCGGGGAACAAGGATCTTGTGATTGCGCTGAATGACAGCGACAATGACACGCTCAGGCAGGTGGAGCTGGGAGATCTTTTTGTCAGTCCAGGTATCGCGTTCTGTGAGCTGAATTTTTATAAAATGTACATCTTCTTCCTGTCCGTACTCGCTCATCCGCTTGATCCGGGAATACTGATCTACGAACCCCGCGGAAATAATACCGGTCGGGATGGCGACCATGCCCACGCCGAGGAATGTGATAAAGATGCCGAACAGCTTGCCCAGCGGCGTGATGGGATAGATGTCTCCGTATCCGACGGTCAGCAGAGTGGAAGCGGCCCACCAGATCCCTGAAAATGCATTTTCAAATATGTCAGGCTGCGCATCGTGCTCCAGACTGTACATGCACAGGCTTGCAGCCAGCATAAGGATCAGAATGATGAACACTGAAGACAAGAGCTGCTGTTTTTTGCCGCGGATTACATCGGTAATCAGTTTGAACGAATCATAATAAGCGTTGATCCGGAACAGGCGGAATACCCGCATGATCCGGAGCATCCGGAAAGCGACCGCACCCGAAGGAAAGAAGATGGGCAGGTAGTAGGGCAGGAAGGACAGCAGGTCCATAATTCCGGTAAAAGAACAGATGTATTTCAGCGCCGCGCGGGGCGGGTTCATCTCAGGATACATATGTCTGGAAGTCCACAGCCTCAGCAGATAGTCAACAAGGAAGGAGGCTACCGTGATCTGTTCGATCAGAATCAGGGTATCCCCGTATCGTTCCCGGTAAGATTCGTAGGTAAAAAGAATGCTGACTGTAAGGTTGAGAATGATACAGAACATGTATATGGCGTCGTAGATGCGTCCGGCGCGGTCGAAACCGGTTCTTACTTCTATGATCTCGTAAACGCGATAACGGAACTGCTCTCTTCTTCTGTTCATTGCAATGCTTCCCCCTGCAGGTATTTTCCGTAATGTAACAGTTCAGCTCATGGAACTGTTACCATCATTGTACTATACATTCCCGAATTTATCTATTATAATAAAGCAGAGAAAAAGATCACGGCTGCGGTCCGCGTGATATGCGTCAGGAACTGCGGCTGACCACAGAAACGGAGAGAAATACGTATGATAACAGTAAAAGAATACAGAGGACACATCCGAAACTGGGAAGAGCTTTGTGAGAGACTGGAGCTCCCCCTTGATTTATCCAGAGAAGAGAGAGAGGAGCGGATTCTGGTCCGTGCTTATGAGACGTGGGGGCACGAGATGGCGGACCACATGCACGGTATGTTCGCGTTTGCGCTGTGGGATGACGAGGAGAAAGAGCTGTTCTGCCTGCGCGATCAGTTCGGGACAAAGCCTTTCTATTACTATGAGACAGAGGACGGCGATCTGCTGTACGGCACCACGATCCGGCAGATTATGGAGCAGCCGGGATTTAAAAAGGAGCTGAACGAGGAAATGCTTCAGCTGTACCTGAGCCTGACCTATGTGCCGGGTGAAGATACATTTTTCAGAGGCGTAAAGAAACTGATGCCGGGCCGCTGGCTGACATGGAAAGACGGGCGCCTTAAGATTAGCCGGTACTGGACGCCGACGTTCCACCCGGATGAGACAAAATCACTGGAAGAGTGGGCGGATGAGATTCACAATACATTAAAGGAAATCATGCCGGAGGTTAAGACGCCGGATGAGACTGCCGAGTCTTTCCTGTCAGGCGGTGTGGATTCCTCCTATGTGCTGGCAATGTCAGATGCGGAAGTGTCAGATTCCTGCGGTTACGAGGAAGAGCGTTTTGACGAGTCGGTTCTGGCGAAACAGACGGCAGATCTGCTGGGCAGAAAGAACAGCAGATGCCTGATTACACCGGAACAGTATTTCGAGATCGTGCCATATGTGATGTACAATATGGAACTGCCGCTGGGCGACGCGTCTGCAATTGTGTTTGCCATCGCGTGCCGTGAGACAGCCAAACACACGAAACTGTGCTACTCCGGCGAAGGAGCGGATGAGTTCTTTGGCGGATACAACATGTACCGCAATGCAGAGCGCTACGGGGAAAATCTGAAGAACTTCTATGTGGGCAATACCAATATCATGAAGGAAGATGAAAAGCAGCGCATCCTGAAGAAATATGATCCTGATGTACTGCCGATCGAAGTCGCACGCGGGATTTATGAGGAGACAGAAGGTCTTGATCCTCTTTCCATTATGTCTGATGTGGATATCCAGATCTGGCTGGAAGGCGATATCTATCTGAATGTGGATAAAATGAGCCTGGCAGCGGGGCTCGAGATCCGGATGCCGCTGACAGACCGAAGAATCTTTGATATCGCGTCAAGGCTTCCGTCCAGATATAAGGTGAATGAGGAACAGAATAAGGTGGCGTTCCGGACGGCGGCTGCGAAGGTCCTGCCGGAAGAGATTGCTTTCCGTAAGAAGCTGGGCTTCATCGTGCCGATTCGCATCTGGATGGCGGACGAACGTTACAACGGCGATGTGCGCAGGCTTTTTGCGAGTGATATCGCGGAGAAATTCTTCAAGACAGATGAGATCCAGGCGATCTTTGACGATTATGTGGGAGGCAATTCGGATAACTGGAGAAAAGTGTGGACAATCTACACCTTCCTTGTATGGTATGAAGAATATTTTGTAAAAAGATAGGCGGAACAGTTGAACAGAAGAAAAGGGCGCTTTCCCTCTCCCCGGCAGTCAGTGCCGCGGGATGGAAAGGCGCCCTTTTTATATGTCGCAAGTCCGGTGCTGTGTGTCCGGTGAAAATTACTGAAGTTTCTCGCCTGTCAGCATCTCGTATCCCTGAAGGTATTTGTCGATGGTCTTCTGTACGATATCTTCCGGAAGTGTCCAGTCATTGTCCGGGTTGGCTTTCAGCCAGTCGCGGGCAAACTGTTTGTCAAATGACGGCTGTCCGTGTCCCGGCTCGTAGCCGTCTGCCGGCCAGAAACGGGAGCTGTCCGGTGTGAGCATCTCGTCTCCGAGAACGATGTTGCCGTTCTCATCCAGACCGAACTCGAATTTTGTATCTGCAATGATGATACCGCGTGTCAGCGCGTAGTCAGCGCATTTTTTATAGAGAGCGATGGTGTAGTCGCGGAGTTTGGAGGCATATTCCTCGCCTTTGCCCGGGAATGCTTTCTCCAGGTGCTCGATGCTCTGCTCATAGGAAATATTCTCATCATGATCACCGATCTCGGCTTTGGTAGAAGGTGTGTAGATCGGCTCAGGCAGTTTGTCGGACTCTTTCAGCCCTTCCGGCAGTGTGATGCCGCATACTGTGCCGTCTTTCTGGTAGCTTGCCCAGCCGCTTCCTGTGATGTAGCCGCGTACGATACATTCGATCGGGAGCATCTCAAGTTTCTTGCACATCATACTGTTGCCGTCGAACTGCGGCTGACGGAAGAACTCAGGCATATCATTTACATCTGTTGAGATCATATGGTTCGGCAGAATATCCTCAGTCATGTTAAACCAGAATTTGGACATCTGAGTAAGGACAGCGCCTTTCTTTGTGATCTTGTTTTTCAGAATAACGTCGAAACAGCTGATGCGGTCGGTTGCCACAAGGATCAGGCTGTCGCCATTGTCATAAATCTCACGGACTTTTCCTTCTTTGATTGGTTTCATCTTCATACCTCATCTCTTTCTAAGTATAAGTAGTTCCTATAATAGAATAGGCATAATTGAAAAAAAATACAATAGTTTTTTGGCTGTTCACTTCTATGGATTTCTTATAGATATTTATAAATTCCTGCGGAGAAAATAAAGAGTGTGATATAATAACGGAAACGGTTTGAGAACCTGAAGTGACAGGCGTTGAGTCGGGAGGATGTTTTTATGGAGCTGCTGCATACGGATACGCTGGAGGAAGCGAGGAGAAAACTGGAAGAACAAAGTCAGGGGCTGGCACCCGGCGTTGTGGAGATCGGGCGTGCGGAAGCGCTGGGATGTATCTGTGCGGAGGATGTTGTGTCGGAGGAAAATGTACCGCCGTTTCCGCGTTCCACGATGGATGGATACGCCATCAAAGCAGCGGACAGCTATGGAACCGGTGAGTCGTCCCCGGGATATTACCGGGTGACCGGACACGTGCATATTGAAGAAGAGGCGGATATGACCGTGGAAGCAGGGGAGGCAGTGCGTGTTCAGACAGGCTCCATGATTCCCAGGGGCGCGGACGCTGTGCTCATGAAGGAATACGCGGAAGAATATGTTTCGGGAAAACTGGCAGGATACCGGGCGGTGAGCGAGGGAGAAAATATCATCCGCGCCGGGGAGGATATCCGGGCGGGCAGCTGTGTCATTTTCCGGGGAAAGAAGATCGGACCTGCGGATATCGGTGTGATGGCAGCGCTTGGAATTCAGAAGATCCGTGTGTGCCGGGCGCCGGTTGTGACTGTGATCTCTACAGGGGATGAACTGGCAGGAGCAGAGGAGAAGCTGATGGCGGGGAAGATCCGGGATATCAATACGGAGGTGCTGGCGGCGGAAGCGGAAGCCTGCGGGATGGCAGTGCGGAAGACATGCCGGGTTCCGGATGACAGGGAAGAGATCAGAAATGCTGTGGAAGAGGCGCTTGACAAAAGCGACGTCATCCTTCTCTCCGGCGGAAGTTCCAAGGGGGAGAAAGATTATACGAAACAGGTTTTCGAGGAGATATCGCACAATGTGTTTACCCATGGAATTGCCATCAAGCCCGGGAAACCGACTCTGCTTGCTTTTGATCCGGCAAGCGGCACGATACTGGCAGGGCTTCCGGGGCATCCCATGGCAGCGGCGCTGATTTTCCGGCTGGTGATCAGGGACTGGTATCTGAAGCGCTGCGGCGCGGCGCGCCCTCTGCCCTGCCCGGCGGTGATGGCGGAGAATGTGTCCAGCAATCACGGAAGAGTGAGCTGTCTGCCGGTGAAGCTGCGGATGGTTAAAAAAACGGAAGGAAGCGGCACAGTTACAGTAGAAGCAGTGCCGGTTCACGCAAAATCAGGGAGCATCTTCGCGCTGGCGTCCGCGGACGGATATGTGATGATTGACAGAAACAGAGAAGGACTGAAAAAGGGAGAACAGGTACTGGTAGAAAGACTGGACTGAGGTGATGGAGATGAAGAGAAATCTGTATCTGAATATAAAGGAAAAAGAAGCGGCAAGGCAGGAGTATCTGGATGCATTTGCGGAAGTAAGGCCTTCGGCAGAGAAGATCGCTGTGTCGGAGAGCCTGGGGCGGATGACAGCGGAGGCAGTGTATGCCGTCTGTTCCAGCCCGGCTTATAATTCCTGTGCCATGGACGGGATCGCCGTGATCAGTTCCCATACGAAGGGGGCGTCGGAGGATCATCCTCTTACGCTGGAAGCGGGGAAAGACTATGTTGAGGCGGATACAGGAGATATGCTTCCGGCGCCGTATGACGCGGTGATTATGGCAGAAGACCTGATAGAGACAGAAGCAGAAGGAAGCTACCGGATCATTGCGCCGACGCATCCTCTGGCACATGTCCGCCCGGCGGGGGAAGATATTGTGGCGGGAGAGATGGTGCTGCCATCCGGCCACAGGATCCGGGCTGTGGATATCTCCGCGCTCCTTGCCGCCGGGGTAAGAGAGATTCCGGTGGTGAGAAAACCGATAGTCGGGATCATCCCCACCGGAGATGAGATGATGGACTGTTTCACGGCGGGAGATATCCCGGACGGCAGAATCCCGGAGACGAATTCCTGGATGTTTTTAAACCTGGTCAGAGAGAACGGGGGCGAAGGAAAGCGCTGGCCGATTGTACCGGATGACCCGAAACGTCTGGGTGATGCGGTGAAAGAGGCGCTGGCGCAGTGCGACATCGTAATTGTCAATGCAGGGTCAAGCGCCGGGAGGGACGACTATACGGTTCATGTGCTGCGGGAACTGGGCGAGGTGCTTGTGCATGGCGTGGCAGTGAAACCGGGAAAACCGGTGATCCTCGGAAAGGCCGGCGGCAAGCCGGTGATCGGCCTGCCCGGCTATCCGGTATCTGCCTATCTGACATTTATGGAATTCGTGGTTCCGGTAATGAAACTGTTTCTGAAAAATGCGGGAAATGTCATTGCTCAGAGCACAAATCCAGCAGGCAAAGTGATCAGGGCAAAACTGTCAAAGACTCTGATGTCCAGCCTGAAGTACGAGGAGTATGTGCGGGTGAAGCTGGGAATGGTGGAAGGAGAGATGATTGCCTCGCCGCTTGAGCGGGGAGCAGGCGCCTCCATGTCTCTTGTGAAAGCGGACGGGTTCTGCGTTATCCCGCGCAGCAGTGAGGGGATTGTGGCTCACGAAGAGGTGGAGGTCCGCGCGCTCCGGCCTCTGGAACAGATCGAGAAGACTCTGGTTGTGATTGGAAGTCATGACATTATTCTTGATGTAATCAATGACATGATGCTGGAGCGGCAGACCGGGATGAGCCTGTCCTCTACCCATGTGGGCTCCCTGTCCGGTCTGATCGCGCTCCGGAAGCGGGAAGCTCATCTGGCGCCGTCCCACCTTCTCTGTGAGGAAGACGGAAGTTACAACACCGCAGTGGTTCGGGAAATGTTCCCGGAAGGCGAGATGGCCATTATCAAAGGCGTGCGCCGCCGTCAGGGCTTCCTTGTGAAAAAGGGAAATCCGAAAGGAATCCGTCAGATCACGGATATCACGCCGGATGTGAGGTATATCAACCGGCAGAAGGGAGCCGGAACCAGGGTGCTTTTTGACTATCTGCTGAGGAAGAACGGGATGAAGCCGGAGGAGATAACCGGCTATGAAAATGAGGCGGCGACTCACATGAGCGTGGCAGTCGCGGTGCAGAAGAACAATGCGGATACGGGAATGGGGATCTATTCCTGCGCGAAAGTGCTCGGTCTTGATTTTGTGGATGTGTCTTTTGAGGAATACGATTTTGTTACATGGAAAACCTGTCTGGAACTTCCGTATATAAAGGAGTTCCTGAAGGTGATCAGAAGCAGTGAATTCCGCGCGAGACTGGAATCGCTCGGCGGCTATACCTGCGAGGAGACAGGGGAGGTGCGCTTTGTTTGAGAAAAATCTGGAATTTCTGACCCGGGAAGAAGCGGCGAAGATCCGGGGAACAAAAGCGGCGGTAATCGGGCTGGGAGCGCTGGGACAGATGGCCGCTCATCTTCTGGTGAGAAGCGGCTTCGAGCATCTGGTTCTGGCGGATGGGGACCGGATGTCCGCAAGTAATTTCAACCGGCAGCTCTATGCGGATATCCTGACCCTGTACCGTCCGAAGACCGAGGTGGTCTGTGAGCGTCTGGGGGATATCAGCCCCCGGCTGAAACTGGAAGCATATCCGGTATATCTCGACCGGACAAACGGACCGGACATAGTCGGGGACGCAGATCTGATTCTGGACTGCGTGGATCAGATCAAAACAAAACTGTATCTGGAAGAACTGGCCGAGGAGAAAGGCGTTCCGCTGATTCACGGCGCGGTCAACGGGTGGACGGGACAGGCTGCCGTGATCTTTCCCGGCGAGAGAGTCCTTTCTGCTGTGTACGCAAACAGCGCGGAACAAAAAGAGTCGGCACTGATGATTACGGTAAACGTTATAGCGTCCGTGCAGGCTGCGGAAGCGGTGAAATACGCCTGCGGGAGAACGAGCCGGCTTCGGGGAAGGCTGCTGTGTGTGGATCTTCTGAATGGAGAGGCGGATGATTTTGCGGTTAAAACGGATGAACTGCCGCTTCTGAAACGGTAAAATGGCGATTCTCCGCCCTTGTCCCCCCAGCCGCCTTCTGATATAATTTTCTGAAAGACAAAAGCAGGAGAAAAGGAGGAGAGAGATTATGAAAAACTGGAAACTGATGTGCCTGATTCTGGGAGCTGGTCTGCTCTGCGGCTGCTCTTCGGGGGAGAACGCCAACGATGCCGGCGATTCGGCTGACGGGGCTTCCGGCGGGAAGGAAGATATTATTTTGGCTACAACCACAAGTACGCAGGACAGCGGGCTTCTGGATGTGATTCTGCCTGTTTTTGAAGAGGAGTCCGGATATACAGTCAGCGTGGTTTCCGTGGGGTCAGGAGAGGCAATGACCATGGGAGAGAACGGAGAGGCGGATGTCCTGCTGGTGCATTCTCCTGCAGCGGAAGAGAAATTTGTGGAGGAAGGACACGCGGATGAAGACGGAAGGATGGATGTAATGTACAACGATTTCGTCCTGATCGGTCCGAAAGATGACCCGGCGGGAATCAGCGCGGAATACCCGGCGGACGCGGTTTCCGCGTTCCGGACGATTGCGGATACACAGACAGAGTTTATTTCCAGGAGTGATGAGTCCGGCACTCATAAGAAAGAACTGGAGATCTGGGACGCATGCGGCATTACACCGGAAGGCAGCTGGTATGTGGAAGCGGGAACAGGTATGGGCGCTGTGCTGGAGATGGCGAATGAAGAACTGGCATATACCCTTTCTGACCGGGCGACCTGGCTGAATCTGGAGCTGGATGAGGATCTGACAAT
>CALWBC010000313.1 GCA_944375755.1 uncultured Mediterraneibacter sp.
CACATTCAGCCGGCCGCCGGTCACTTTCAGATAAGTCAGCCGGTTCCCCTGAGTATCTCTTGCGATCTTATATACTTTCGCGCCGAATTCTTCCGGATATGCCGGACATTCCATATAGTCCGCAAGCCCGTTTAAAAACACCTCAATTCCCTCTGCCTTAAGTGCGGACCCGAACCAGCACGGAAAGACTTTCCTCTCCCGGACGGCACGGCGGATCGAATCACGCGCAACCGTACCGGTTTCCAGATATTCCTCGGTTAGATCCTCATCACACACAGCGAGATTCTCCAGCTGATCAGGATCAACGGTCTCCCCGTCCTTTCCAAAGACCGCTTCCATATCCGTGCAGCCTTCATCCAGCCTGCTTTTCAGCTCATTTAACAGGCGCTCCCGATCCGCGTCCGGACGATCCATCTTGTTGACGAAAAGGAACACCGGAATTTCATACCGCTTCAGAAGCCGCCAGAGCGTCACCGTATGGCTCTGAATCCCGTCCGCCGCGCTGATAATCAGCACTCCATAGTCCAGCACCTGCAGAACCCGCTCCATCTCCGCGGAAAAGTCCACATGCCCCGGTGTGTCAAGCAGAGTAATGTCAAGCCCCTTCCACTGCAGAACCGCCTGCTTGGAGAATATCGTGATTCCCCGCTCGCGCTCCAGCTCGTATGTATCCAGAAATGTGCTGCCATAGTCCACCCGTCCCATGTCGCGGATACTGCCGCTTAAGTAGAGCATCCCCTCTGAGAGTGTGGTTTTTCCGGCATCGACGTGGGCGACCAGACCCAGATTTATATGTTTTGACGGGTTGCCCGTCCGACTGTTTCGTTTATTAACAGACGTATTTTCCATGAAAATACCCCTTTCTGTGATAATGATGATATCTTCATAATCATATCACAGAAAGGGGTAGAAGTCGATTTCCTTAATTTAAAATTGCGTGATGGGACACAAAACACTCTCTGTCAATCGCCTGAAACTCGTATCCCGCTCCCTGATAGTACTCTATAATGCCCGGCAGCGCCTCCACCGTAGCACCCTTTGTCTGAGAATCATGAAGAAGTATCATCGCATGATGATACTGGTCACTCTTTGCATTTGCCGCAATCTCATCTTTGCCGCACCCAGTGCCGTCCGTGCTGTCCACATTCCAGTCGTAATACTGATAGCCTTTCTCCTGTACTTTTTCAACCAGAGAAGACATGATCCCTTTTTTGTATTTCGCGGAAACCACGTTGGAAGATCCGCCCGGGAACCGGATAAAGCAGGGGACATATCCGATCTGCTCTCTTGCTACATCGCCCACTTTTTCCAGATCTTTAAAGTAAGCTTCTTCTGAGGCATAGACCTCCGAATAATTGTGCGAATAGGTATGAAGACCGATTGTATGTCCTTCCTCGTACGCTCTTTTAATCAGGGGACGCTGATCCTGATTCGCGCCTGTTATAAAAAACGTGGCTTTCACGCCGTACTTTGTCAGGATATCCAGTATCTTCCCCGTATTTTCCGACGGCCCGTCATCAAATGTCAGATACACCACCTTCCGATCCATATCTGCCTCCAGCGACCCCACCGGCACTCCCGGCTGAACAGCAAAAGAAGCTGCCCTCTCCGCTTCTTTTCTTGCCGCTTCCTCCTTCGCCTCTTTTTCCATTCTCTCTGCTTCCGCTTTTTTCTCCGCGGCGATCCGCTTTTCCTCTGCTGCCGCCTCCCTGCTGTTTGCCACCATACAGAAAGCCGTTGCCGCGACAACAAAGAAAACCAGTCCGCAGAGAATCATTCCATGTATATTATAACGGCGTCTCTTTTTCCGCATAACCCCGTCTCCTTATTTGTAAAAATATTGTATTTCGATCCCGTACATTGCGTTAGTTCCATTATAGAGACAACATTTTAAGAAAATTTCTTATTTTATTTAATTATTATTAACTTTTGCCCTGAACCTGCTGCTCCAGCCCGGTTCGGAATGTTGATCCCTGAAAATACAAATAAACCGCAGAGCCTGCACTTCACACAGAACTCCGCGGTTCTTCCTTTTCTCTCTCACTTTTCCTGTCCGGCAATGATTACTGCTTTATCATGACTTTCTGTCCGTTTACGTCGACATTCTCCAGGTTCTGAAAAACCCATTCCTGTGACCGGGGTGAATACCTCACAATCACCGGTATCCAGCAATCACGGATAGACAGATAGAGATACTGGCCTGATCTTACGTTTACATTCCGGGATTTCCTATCATCCGTAATATAAATTCCCGACTTCGGATCAGTATTCAGTACTCCGGTAATCATATGCAACAGCTCCTTTCTTCAAAAATAGAACCACCCAATTAATACAGTTACTCTCCTCAATAAATATGGCGCTCCGGGAAACTGGGCATTTTTCCCATCGGCCATTGCATTAGTTTAAAAAGCAAATATGAACATTTTGTGCCGTTTCTGTAAAATGTTTATTAAGTTTATCAATCCGGCACGAATTTCTGATAATTTCTCAAAAAAAATTAATTATAAAGACTTTAAAAAAAGTGCTTGATTTTTCCGAAAAGTTTGCTATAATAACCATGTTGCTTGTGAGAGCAACGGAAAACAATGCGGAATGGTGTAATTGGCAGCACAGCAGACTCTGACTCTGTTAGTAGGGGTTCAAGTCCCTTTTCCGTAGCTGGGAATCTACAGAAATGCAGATTCCTATTTTATCGGAGTGTGGCTCAGCTTGGTAGAGCGCTACGTTCGGGACGTAGAGGTCGCAGGTTCAAATCCTGTCACTCCGATTTTTTTATTGCCAAAAAAGATGAAAAAGAAGGGGGATTGCAGATCATCTGCAGTCCCCCTTCTTTTTCATCCGGTTCTTCCGGTGAAAGACCAGACTTTTCACAGTTCAGTTTCGGCCATACTCTCAAACCTCTTTGCCTGGCTGTAAAGATAAACCAGTTTCAGTACACTTATAATCAATGCTCCGACTATGGACACAATCACTCCCAGAACACCGAGAACAAGAGAAATAAATACAAGGAACACCGAAACAATTATTACAACAAACAGGATAATATACCCTTTCCAGAGGTGAAGCCACTTTTCCGAGAGCAGGTCATCAACACCTCTCAAAAGTTCCGAATGCCCCTTATATTCCTGATACTCTCCAACCAGACCGATTACCAGCAGCACAACAGAAAACACCAGGCTCAGCAGAACCCACGCCAGCGCAGCCGGACTTATCTCCCCTGTATCCGGACTCATTACCGAGAAAACAAGGGATATCAGAGAGACAGCGGCCGATACAATCCAGCAGATACCGGATGAACGGTAATGGCTGTTCTCCGATGCCAGTTTAAGAAGCACATATCCATAGGCCAGCGAATACAGAACACTCAGAATCTGTCCCGGCCAGTACAGTACCGGGGCCAGATTCACAATATTCTCATTGGTCAGCAGGTTCGCCAGAATTCCCGGTATCACGAGCCAGAACAGAATCCTAAGCCATTTTGCCAGAAACCGGGACTTTTCTTTCGTATATTTCAGTTCTTCCATTATGATCCCCCTCCTCAGGTATTATTTTCTCTCCTCC
>CALWBC010000314.1 GCA_944375755.1 uncultured Mediterraneibacter sp.
GCTCTGACCAAGGTAGTCCTTCCCAGCTCCGTTCCGGCTGTCATCAGCAATATGAAGGTAAATATCGGCCTGTGTCTTGTGGGAGTTGTCATCGGGGAATTTCTTGCCGCGAGAAGCGGGCTCGGATATCTGATTATCTACTCAAGCCAGGTGTTCAAGATGAACTGGCTGCTCATGTCCATCGTGCTGCTTTGCATTATGGCGATGGCGCTGTATGCGGTGATCGGAGTGGTGGAAAAAATTTATCTGAAAAAATTCTGAAAGCCGGCATCCGCTAAAACCGGCAATACCCTCAGCCAGTCCGGAAAGGAATCTGTCTGAGGGTATTGAAAAATGACTTTTTCTGCAGGTTACTTTTTATAATACGTATCCCGCAGCGGCAGGCTCTGGCGGAATTTTCCGTCCAGCCTGTAATATGCGTGCGCGCATGCCGGCGCTGTGGGAATCATGCACAGCTCCCCGCACCCTTTTGCCCCGAGAGAACAGGGAAGTTTATCTTCCTCCTTCGGCTCGCAGAGAATGACTTCCAGTTCCGGAGCCGCATCTGCCCGCATAAAGCCGATCGTCCCGAACCGGCTCTTCGGATATCCGTCCTCACACCGGAACTCTTCAGTCAGTCCGTAGCCGATTCCCATCACCATACCGCCTTCAATCTGCCCTTCCACCGACTGAATGTTGACAGGTGTCCCTACGTCAAATGCGGCGACCGCTTTCGTGACCTTTCCCTTTTCGTCAAGCACAACAACCTGTGCCCCGTAGGAATAGGAGATATGGCTTACCGGATTTTCTTTGATTGCTCCCAGCGGATCTGTCTTCGCGGAAAATTCCCCGAAAAATTCCTGTCCTTCCAGATCTCCCACTGTCTTTCCGCAGTCCAGAGCGCATTTGAGTTTCTCTGCCGCTCTTCTGGCAGCCTCCCCGGTCATCACTGTCTGGCGGGATGCCGTGGATGTGCCGGAATCCGGTGTTCTCACAGTATCTGCAGGCTCAAACACGAAGAGTTTCGGGTTTAATCCCGTCACATGGCAGATCTCGGTCAGCGTCATCTGCGCGATCCCCTGACCCATGCAGGCAGCTGAAGTACGGATATGAATTTTACCGTCTTCCACGGAGAGCAGCACGCGGCCAATATCCTGTTTTCCCATCCCGGTTCCGGAATTCTTAAATCCACAGGCAATCCCCGCATACGGATTCGCGTAATAGACATCCTTCACAGCGTCCAGACAGGCTTCCATGTTTGTATTCGGATCCGCCGTCTGTCCGTTGGGGAGCACATCTCCCGGTTTGATCGCATTGCGCCGCCGGAACTCCCACGGGTCAATTCCGGCCATCTCCGCCAGCAGATTGATATTCATCTCCGTGGCGAAACAGCTCTGTGTCACTCCGAATCCCCGGTACGCGCCGGACACAACATTGTTCGTATACACAGACATCCCGTAAATATCGATGTTCTGGTAATTGTATGGCCCCGCCGCATGGGTGCAGGCGCGCTGGAGAACCGGTCCTCCAAGCGACGCGTAAGCTCCCGTATCCGCTATGATAATGCCTTTCATGGCAGTCAGATGCCCGTTTTCATCACACGCTGTCGTAAATTCCATCTCCATCGGATGGCGCTTCACATGGTAGTCCAGTGATTCCTGCCTGGAATATTTCACTTTCACAGGCTTTTTTACATACCATGCCATAAGTGCCGCATACTGCTGCACTGACATATCCTCCTTGCCTCCGAATCCTCCGCCTACGAGGGGCGCGCGGCAGTGCACCTTTTCTCTCGGAATCTGAAGCATCTGAGCGCATTCTCTCTGTACGTCATAGACCGACTGACTGCCCGTATAGATCAGAAGTCCGTCTTCCCCCTCCGGCAGAGCCACACAGCACTCCGGCTCCATAAATCCGTGTTCCTGCCAGGATGTCTTATATTTTCTTGTAACCACATATTTGGAGTTGCGAATCGCCTCATCCGCATTTCCGCGCACAAGACCTGCTCTGCTCATCACGTTTCCATCTTCATGGATCAGCGGCGCGTCCCCCTTCAGCGCCTCAAAAGGGCTGGAGACAGCCGGCAGCTCCGTGTAATCCACATCGATCAGCTCAAGAATCTCCTCCAGCGACTCCTGCCTGGCTGAGGCAACGACTGCAAGCGCATTTCCGACATAGCGCGTAATATCGCCTTCTCCCATCATGACATCCCAGTCCTGCTTCAGGTGTCCGATCTTATTGCACGGAACATCCTTTTTTGTCAATATCTTCACACAATCCGGATGTTCCAGCGCTTTTGAAATATCGATCCGGTTTATCTTCGCTCTCGGATATCTGGAGTAAAGGCATTTCGCATAGATCATATCCGGCAGATAGATATCATCCGTAAAAATTCCTGTGCCATCCACTTTTTCATCTGCATCAATCCTCCGGAACCGCTCATTCATATGCAGCGTATCCGGCATGTCCGGAATCCTCCGTTTCTCACGGAAAAAGTCAGCTGCCATAAGAATGGCGTCCTCGATCTTTTTATAGCCGGTACAGCGGCACAGATTGCCTTTGATGGCCTGCTTTACCTCTTTCCGTGTGGGGCTGAGATTCACATCCAGCAGGCTCTTCGCCGATATCACCATACCGGGAATGCAGAAACCGCACTGAACCGCCCCTGCTTCCGCAAAGCAGTAGCGGTAAACCTTCATCTCTTCTTCGGGAATCCCTTCTACTGTGAGGATCTTTTTCCCTTCCAGTGTACTGACTTTCGGGATACAGGCTCTTACCTTTTTTCCGTCCACGAGCACGGTACATGTTCCACACGCACCTTCGCTGCAGCCGTCTTTTGCCGCCGTCAGGTGAAGATCATCCCGCAGAAAACGAAGAAGCTTCTTATCTTCCTTCGCTTCATACATCTGTCCGTTAATGTTTAATGTATACATGTTTCCTCCTTTTCAGGCTGTTTTCCCGCCGTTTTATCAGATACAGACTTTACGACTTGCCGGATTCATTTCCAGAGGGTCCGTTTTCATTGTAAATATGCATAAAAATGTACCCGTTCTGCAATGACATCTTGTTGATAATGTCATTATAGAGCGGGTGTATTACTGATTCAAGTTATTCTTCAGAATAACTCGAAATCTCTTTTTCCTTCTGTTCTGATCCGTGATTTCTTCCCGGAAAGCAGTTCTGAAAAAGTGAAGAAAACCTCACCTGTGCAAAACCGAACAGTTCATCCTCATATCTGAGCCATGTCCGCAGAAAGTTCAGCCCTTCCGGTGTCAGGGTCGTGCCTCCTCCTCTGCTGCCGCCGTGTCTTCGTTCCACAAAGCGGAAACCGGTCTCCGCTTCCAGTTTATTCAGGATATTCCAGGCTTTTCCATAGGAGAGCGCCATCGCTGTACATGCTTCCCGGACAGAATCTGTATCATAAATCAGATAGAGAAGGAGCTTT
>CALWBC010000315.1 GCA_944375755.1 uncultured Mediterraneibacter sp.
CGCCATAACGCCCATCTGTCCGCCCATGCAAGGTCCGCAGCTCGGCGTGTTGACCGCGCAGCCTGCATCTACAAAGATCTCAAGAAGGCCTTCCTCGATACACTGCTTGTAGATCTTCTGTGTGGCAGGGATAACCATGACACGCACATCCGGATGTACGGTATGTCCTTTCAGAATGGCAGCCGCCTTTCTCATATCTTCCATCCGTCCGTTTGTACAGGATCCGATCACAACCTGATCGATCTTGATCGGCTCCATTGCCTCCACCTCATCGATGGTCTTCGCATTGCCCGGAAGATGCGGGAACGCAACAGTAGGACGCACTTCCGACAGATCAATGGTGATGACATCGTCATACTCCGCATCCTCATCCGCCTCGTAAACCATATATGGCTTTTTGGAATGTTCATGGATATAATCCAGCACCTTGTCGTCTACCGGGAAGATTCCGTTCTTCGCTCCGGCCTCGATCGCCATGTTTGCCATGGTGAAGCGGTCGTCCATGGAAAGATTCGCAATGCCGTCTCCGGTGAACTCCATGGACTTATACAGAGCGCCGTCCACGCCTATTTTACCGATAATGTGAATGATGATATCTTTTCCACTCACATATTTTCCCGGCTTTCCGGTCAGCACAAACTTGATTGCGCTGGGAACTTTAAACCAGATTTCTCCTGTTGCCATTCCGGTGGCCACATCTGTTGTTCCCATTCCGGTAGAAAACGCGCCGAGGGCTCCGTATGTACAGGTGTGAGAGTCCGCGCCGATGATGCACTCACCGGCCGTAACGACTCCAGCCTCCGGAAGAATCGCATGTTCCACTCCGGATTTTCCCTGCTCAAAATACCAGGTCAGCCCCTGCTCCTTTGCGTATTCACGGATCGCCTTTGAGTTCTCCGCAGACTTGATATCCTTATTCGGTGTAAAGTGATCCGGCACAAACACAACCTTGTCTTTGTCAAATACGTGATCCGACATCTGTCTGATGATCGGAAGCGCCATAGGACCGGTAATGTCATTCGCCATCACGACATCCAGCTTTGCCTCAATGAGCTGTCCGGCTTTCACGCTGTCCAGCCCTGCATGGGCAGCCAGAATTTTCTGTGTCATTGTCATTCCCATAATGACAGCCTCCTGTTCTGAATATTTTTTACATATAATATACCCTTATTCAGGGGATATCTTCCTATTTCTTCTCGATATATCCTTTTGCTGTCAGTGCCTCAGCGCAAAGTACGGCACCGCCTGCTGCGCCTCTTACCGTATTGTGTGACAGTCCGATAAATTTGAAATCATACATGCTGTCCTCTCTGAGACGGCCGATGGAGACGCCCATTCCGTTCTCATAATCCACATCCAGAGCTACCTGCGGACGGTTATCCTCCTCCAGATACTGGATGAACTGCTTCGGTGCGCTCGGAAGCCCTGCCTCCTGCGGGAATCCTTTGAAGTTCACCAGCTTCTCGATGAGCTGCTCTTTCGTCGGTTTCTTCTCAAAATTAATAAATACGGCAGCCGTATGTCCGTTCAGAACCGGAACACGCACGCACTGGCATGTGATCTTCGGCTCTTCCGCCTTTACAATCACACCGTTCTCCACTTTACCGAGAACACGAAGCGGCTCCTGCTCGCTCTTCTCTTCTTCTCCGCTGATAAACGGAATGATATTGCCCATCATTTCCGGCCAGTCTTTGAATGTCTTTCCGGCTCCGGAGATTGCCTGGTAAGTTGTCACAACCAGCTCCTTCGGTCCGAATTCCTTCCATGCACCCAGGCACGGCGCATAGCTCTGAATGGAGCAGTTCGGTTTTACCGCTATGAATCCGCGTGTTGTACCGAGACGTTTCTTCTGGAACGGAATCACGTCAAAGTGATCCGCGTTGATCTCCGGCACTACCATCGGTACATCCGGAGTCCAGCGATGAGCACTGTTGTTCGATACAACCGGAGTCTCTGTCTTCGCGTATGCTTCCTCGATTGCCTTGATCTCTTCCTTGCTCATGTCTACTGCGCTGAATACAAAATCAACGGTAGAAGCCACATGCTCCACATCGTTTACGTTGAGCACAACCAGTTTCTTTACCGCTTCCGGCATGGGAGTATCCATTTTCCAGCGGTCTCCCACAGCCTCCTCATATGTCTTTCCGGCGGAACGCGGGCTTGCCGCTACTGTCACCACTTCAAACCACGGATGATTCTCAAGCAGAGAAATAAATCTCTGTCCCACCATTCCTGTTGCACCTAAAATACCTACTCTCAGTTTCTGATCCATTTTTTCTCTCCTTCTTGTATTTCTGATATTTATTTCCACCATCTCCGGAAAACGGAGAAGGGTTCTTTTTTGCCAGACGATTCTTTCCTGTATTCGGTCCGGTACCGTCATTCGGAAGCCAGATAAGCCTCTTCTTCTTTTATCACCTTTTCCATGGCTTCTTTTCCCGGAGCCCCGATCGTATTTCTCATCTCAACACACGTCTTCATGCTGATGGCATCGTAAATGTCTTCTTCAAATACCGGCGAAATCGCCTTGAACTCTTCCAGACTCATATCATCAAGCGCGATCTTTCTGTCAATGCAGTAAAGGACAAGACGTCCCACAATCCCATGGGCATCCCGGAACGGCACTCCATGATTCACCAGATAATCCGCCGCGTCCGTGGCATTGGTAAATCCATGGCGGGCGCTCTCCTCCATCCGTTCCTTATTAAACTGCATGGTCCTGATCATTCCTGTAAACAGAGCCAGACATCCTTTTGTCGTATCAATGGCATCAAATACCAGTTCCTTGTCCTCCTGCATGTCTTTATTATATGCAAGAGGGATTCCCTTCATCGTTGTCAGCAGGGACATAAGCGCCCCGTAGACTCTTCCCGTCTTACCTCTCACAAGCTCCGCTATATCCGGATTTTTCTTCTGCGGCATAATGCTGCTGCCCGTACTGTAGGCATCATCGATCTCGACAAATTTGTACTCATTGGAATTCCAGATAATCACCTCTTCGGCAAACCGGCTCAGATGCATCATCACCGTTGACATGGCCGAAAGCAGCTCGATCAGGTAATCCCTGTCTGATACGGAATCCATGCTGTTCAGTGTAGGCCCGTCAAATCCCAGAAGTTCCGCCGTGTACTCCCGGTCCAGAGGATACGTTGTGCCTGCCAGGGCTCCTGCCCCGAGAGGACACAGATTCATTCTCTTATAGATATCCTTCATCCGGGACCGGTCTCTCTTAAACATCTCAAAATACGCGCCCATATGATGAGCCAGCGTAATCGGCTGTGCTTTCTGCAGATGTGTAAAGCCGGGCATGTAAGTCTCCGTATTCTCTTTCATCAGTTTCAGCAGTACGGTCAGCATTTCCTTCAGCAATCCGTCCAGCTCAATGATTTCATCTCTTGTATACAGCTTCATATCAAGCGCCACCTGGTCGTTCCTGCTCCGTCCCGTGTGCAGCTTCTTGCCCGCATCACCGATCCGGTCGATCAGATTCGCCTCCACAAAGCTGTGAATATCTTCGTACTCGTCCGTGATCTCGAGAGTTCCGTTCTCCACATCTCTGCGGATTCCCTCAAGACCGTCAATAATCTGCGTTTTCTCCTCATCCGTCAGAATTCCCTGTTTTGCGAGCATCGTCACATGAGCGATGCTTCCCCGGATATCCTGCTCGTAGAATCTTTTGTCAAAGGAGATTGAAGCATTGAAATTATACACTAATTTGTCCGTCTCTTTTGTGAAACGTCCGCCCCATAACTGCGCCATGTCTCCATCCTCTTTCCTGTTTGTTCAATAAATGCTCCGCAGCCGGCTGGTCTGTTTTGCATTTTCCAATTAGTTTAACACAGTAAAGTGTCAGATGTCTACTGTTAATTGATCTGTCTGCTGTTAATTATAGGAAACTCACTGCTTATTTATCCGCTGACCGGCCTTTTCCATTAAAAATGCCGATTCCGCCTGCCGCCTCCAGGCGCTTCTGCTGTTCCCGCTGACGCAGAGAAAACTCGCACCCGCAGTAATCCTGGCGATACAGATCATACTCTTTCGACAGTTCGATGGATCTTTTATACCCGTTTTTCTTCTTGAAATCCGACACAAGGTATTCCACTCCATATTCTTTTCCCAGGTGTACTCCAATCTCATTTAATTTCTGAGCATTCTTCATGGGGCTGATACTCAGAGTGGTAGTAAAATAGTCAAATCCGCCGGCTGCCGCCTGTCTCGCCGCTTCACGCAGACGCAGTTCATAACACTTCATGCACCTGGCTCCGCCTTCCTTCACATCTTCCAGTCCCTGTGCCATGGAGTAAAATTTTTCTTTTTCATATCTTCCCGCCAGAAAAGAAACAGGGTGTTTAAATTTCATTTCCCGTATCAGGTTCTGCTGCTCCAGAATCCGCTTCGTATACTCGCTCTCCGGATAAATGTTGGGATTATAATATAGAACAGTAATCCGAAAATATTCGGACAGATACTCCAGCACATAACTGCTGCAGGGTGCGCAGCAGCTGTGGATCAGAAGCGTTGGGACACGTCCTTCTTTCCTGAGCCGCTCCAGTATCTTCTCCAGTTCTTTCTGATAATTTACTTTCTGTACATTCATCTGTGTCTCTCCCGCGTGATATTTTTTCTTTTATACGGAACTCATTATACCAAAAGGGAGCCCCCTTTGCAGCATCCCCGTTCAGTCGGA
Source organism: uncultured Mediterraneibacter sp. (assembly GCA_944375755.1). Lineage (GTDB taxonomy): Bacteria > Bacillota > Clostridia > Lachnospirales > Lachnospiraceae > Mediterraneibacter. The sequence continues at coordinate 4,688 of CALWBC010000315.1, forward strand.
CAGACCGGAGCCGTATACCGGTTCCGGTC
>CALWBC010000316.1 GCA_944375755.1 uncultured Mediterraneibacter sp.
ATCCGGGAAATTTACCGCGTATTTTACGGCGCCCCGTCCGCCCATGGAAAGACCTGCAATAAAATTGTCCTCCCTCCGTTCAGAAGCCGGGAGCCATCCGTAGACGAGAGGCATAAGCTCCTCTGTCAAATAGTCGTACATATTGTAACCGAGCATGAAATCTTCCCAGTTGGAATAATTTGAGTTGAGGGCGGAAGGCATGACGACGATGACCCCGCATTCTGCCGCATACAGTTCTATATTCGTCTTTCTGATCCAGTCTGTATGATCTCCGAAAGTACCGTGGAGAAGCCATAGGACTTTATATTTTTTTTCACTCCCATAAAACTCCCGGGGAGTTACAGAACGTTTCCTGTCGGGAAGAATAATGGATATTTCCTGGTTATTGTTTAAATACAGGCTTTCGAAGTTATAGGTGAGAAGTGACATAAGAATACCTCCTGTTACAATGTTTTAGTACTGTCTGTATTTTTATCATAATATTGAATGCTGAAATCTTTGGTTGTAAAGTCGGCATTCAATTCTGTTCTGAAGTCATCTTTTTTCCAGGTGATCTGGAGTTTTCCGTCGGAGTGATCAGCGCCGATAGTGATATCTCCGTCAAATGCCGGGTATGTATTTCGGAAGCGCATGATATCATACATTCTCTGAAGTACAGGTTTTTGAATAGCGGCGTCGATCTCTTCCTCTGTGTAGGTATGACGGTTTACACTCCTGGGTTCCTCACCCCGCTTCAGCGCTTCGATATCATTTTCTCCGGCAAGGAGTCCTACATAGTATACCTGAGGGATCCCGGGAGCAAAGAACTGGACCACTCTTGCAAGGAGATAGGAGACGTCATCACAGCCAAGTGCCGAGTAATAGGTGGTCGGAATCTGGTAGATGCGGGCCTCCTTTCCGGTTGTCTTGATCATGCTGGGGAATTTCATATGTCTGTTTGCCTCTTTGTTAAGTTCGGCGACATCCTCTCTGACAAAGTCGATCTCATCGTCGGTGAGAAGTCCCATCACATCAACTACTCCGATCCCGTCATGGGTATCAAGGGTAGTGAACTGTTTCCTCGGGCAGATGTTCAGCCAGTGGATCAGGCGGTCAGTGCGTCCGGATTTAAGTCCGTGAAGAAGAAGCATTGGAAGTGCAAAATCATAAACCCAGTATCCACGTTCTGCCATTTTCAACTGATAGGTATAATTTTCATGGATTTCAGGAAGCATTTCCGTGTGGGTTTTGTTCAGCGGTTTCATTCCGATGTCAAGGACCTCCCAGATTTCCGGCTCAACAAAAAAGCAGCTGGAACCGGGGCGTTTTGAGGCGTAGGCAAATGCGTCAAAACGTACCAGAGGCACGTGGGAAGCGATAAGGCTTAAATTCCGGTCATAATAGTCCTGGGTTGGCTTTGCGTACGGATTGATATCGATCTGCTCACCGAAGAAAGTGTTCCAGAGATGGACCTTAACTCCGTCCTTCCTCGTAAATTCCAGATAGGGGTCTGTATCTTTCCGACGGTACATCATATTACGGTCCTGTTCGTCGGGATGTCCCTCCGGCCAGAATTCCTCCCAGTGGATGAACATGTCCCGATAGGGGGAACTGTCGCCGTTTTCCATGTAATCCTGAAATTCTTTTGAACGGATGGAAATGTGGTTCAGCATAAAGTCTGCCATCATATAGTATTGATCCGCAAGCCGGTCAATATCGTCCCAGGTTCCGAAAGCCGGGTCCACAATGTCGTAATTTACGACTGCAAATCCACGGTCGCCGGAAGAAGGGAAAAAGGGAAGAATGTGAAGTCCTCCGATCACTCCTTCGAATTTTTCGGAAAGGATGCGGTCAAAATCTTTTAAATCTTTTCCAAGTGTGTCAGCGTAAGTAATGAGCATGATTTTATTTTCTATTTTTTTCATTCAATATATCCTCCTGAAAGAATGAATCTGTCTCAGAATAAAATGCGGGACCGGGAGATTCCCCGATCCCGATGCGGGCTTGATCACCCTTTTACTGATCCGACAGTGATTCCTTTTACAAAGAATTTCTGGAAAAACGGATACGCGGCAAGGATCGGGATTACGGCGATCACAGCCAGCGCCATACGGATACTGATACTTGGCAGCGGCATCTGATTAGCAAGCTCAGAGTGAGACTGGAGGAAGGAGACATTGGTCATAACCGCATTCAGATAATTCTGAATACCGTAGAGGTCCCTGCGTATCTGAAGGAAATATACTCCGTTTGTCCAGTTGTTCCAATAAACAATGGCTGTCATAAGACCGATCGTTGCAAGCATCGGCTTTGCCATCGGGATCACGATCTTTCCGAGAACCTGAAGTTCGTTTGCGCCGTCCATTCTTGCTGATTCGAGAACCTCAGTGGGAATGGATGTACTCAGGTAGGAACGCATCATGATAACATAGAAAGCGTTCATGAGCAGATACGGGACGATCATCGCCGCGAGCGTATCCGTGATATGGAACAAGTTCGTATATACAAGGTAGGTGGGGACGAAGCCTCCGTTAAAGAGCATTGTAAAAAAAAGGAAGAAGGAAATTGCCTTTCTGCCCGGCAGGTCCTTGTGGGACAGGGGATAAGCAAATAAAAGCGTAAGCGTAAGGCTGACTACTGTCCCGACTCCGGTGATCACAAAACTCATCAGATATGCATGGAGTATATCACCTACGTTGGAAGCAAGATATTCATAAGCTGCAAAACTGAATTCAGCAGGAATCAGCGAGTAACCGTTCAGAGCAAGGGCGTCCTCGGATGTGACTGAACTCATGATCAGAAGAAGAAACGGGATGATACATACCAGAGTCAGCAGGATGACAAGGATGTTCATCACGAATTTAAAGGATTTACTGTTATTGATCATCTGTATTACCTCCCTGTGTCAGATTTAGAATAAAGCGCTGTCTTTATCGATTTTATTGACGACTGTATTGGCGATCATAATACATATAAAGCCGAGTACGGACTGAAGAAAGCCGGCTGCTGTGGAACGTCCAAGATCGTTGAACTCGAGAAGTCCGCGGTATACGTATGTATCGATGGTCTGCGTGGTATCGTACAGCAGTCCGCTGTTAAGCGGTACCTGATAGAACAGACCGAAATCGGTGTAGCAGATTTTTCCGACTGCAAGCAGTACCAGGGTGATTATCGTCGGTTTCAGGAGCGGCAGTGTGATATAGCGGATCTGATCCCAGACTCCGGCTCCGTCTACAACAGCTGCTTCATAGTAGGATTTGTCGATCCCGATCACAGTGGAATAGTACAGGATAGAGTTGTATCCGAACATCATCCAGAGATATACGACCACGAGGATAACCGGCCAGTACCCGGCTTCGTTATACCAGTTGATTCCCTCAAGACCAAGCATGGGGAGGATCGTATTATTTACGAAACCGTTATTTCCGCTTAAAAATGCATAGACAACATAGCTGACGATCACAGTGGAAAGCAGGTATGGGATCAGGATGACGACCTGGCTGAACCTCTTCAGGAATTTATTCCTCAGGCTGTCCAGAGCGATCGCCACAATGATGCCGAGCAGGTTTCCTAATATAATGAAGGCAAGGTTGTACAGGATCGTGTTGCGGAACATAATAAATGCATCGCTGGAACTGAACAGGTATTTAAAATTGTCCAGCCCTGCCCAGGGACTGTTCAGGAAGCCTACCGAATAATCAACATCTTTAAAGGCGAGAGCCAGCCCCATCATAGGCAGATAATTGTTGATGATCAGATAGACTGCACCGGGTATCAGCATCAGATATAATGGAAGATACTTCCGGAATTTGTTTGATTTGAGTTTTTTCATTTCGTACTCTCCTTTCGTTTCCTTATAGAACTTTGATAAACGAATCATATCATCAGAATTTACAAAAAAATATCAATTATCTAATGCTGTATGTCATAATTCTGACAAGTGAACCAGAAAAAAGAAAAAATAATAATGCAATATGTACAACGATATTAGAAAATTGATGATTTGCGACAGAAAAGTGATAGATGACCGCAAAAAAGGTTTGCTATGATTGACTCATCAAAAAACAAAAAAATTTTTAAGGAGGAAAACGATGAAAAAGAGAATTGTTTCGGTTCTGTTGACAGCGGCAATGGCAGTTTCTATTCTGGCCGGATGCGGGAGCGGAGGATCTAGTCAGGGAAGCGGATCAGGCGGTACGAGCGGGGATTATCCGCTGATCAAAATTCCATATCTTGTACTCGGCGGCAATAATTCAGATGAAGCTCTGGTAGAGGAAGACTTAAACGAGATCATGAGGGAGAAGGCTCAGGCGGAAGTTGACCTTATTCCGATCGAATGGGGAAATCTATCAACACAGCTTAACCTTATGCTTTCAGGCGGAGGAGAAAACTCGGTGGATCTCTTTTCATCTACCTGGTATACATCGGTGAGCAACCTCGTGGCAAACGGTCAGGTAATGGAACTGGACGATCTTCTCGAATCTGATGGCCAGACGATACTGGAAGCGTATGATGGCCTTGAGGATTATCTTGACTGCGGCCGTATTGACGGAAAACTGTATGGAATCCCGAGCATTTATGCATTCTGCAGCGAAGATTTTTATCAGGTCCAGAGAGATGTATCCGAGGCGGCAGGAATTGACTGGAGTCAGGTAAATGACCTGGATACGCTGACCGACGCGATGATCAAGATGAAAGAAGTATCTCCGGACAGCTACTTTATCCCGGGATCTACGGATCCGTATTTTGTGCCGAAGGATATCGACTATCTCGGCGATACGAACTATCTCGGCGTACTGACAGATCCGACAAACAGTACGACTGTTGAAAACTACTATGAATCAGATTATTTCCTGAACTTCCTTGAGCACGTCAAGGTCTGGAAGGAAAACGACCTTTTCAGCCCGGATCCGTTGAGCAGTTCAGAGGCGACGCTGGCGAACCTGCAGTACGGAGTGGCTGACGGAAGCCTTGGCTACGGATGGGATACACAGATTTCTATTGACGCGAACTGCAATAATACCGGACTTGACCTAGTAGGCGGACAGATCGGTGATTCCGTTGCTTCTACAGGCGAGGTTACAACATATATGTGGCATATGAGTGCGTTCTGTCAGGAGCCGGAGGCGGCAATGAGAGTTCTTGCGGTCCTGTACTCTGATCCGGAGGCGTCCCAGCTCGTGGCAAACGGAATTGAAGGACGTGAATATACGATCAATGATAACGGACAGATGGAGTATCCGGAAGGACAGAACCTGACAACGATCGGATGGTCGGCTGCCAGCAGCGCATACTGGCCGAACGTAACTCTCTGCGAGACATGGAGCTATGAACCTGAAGATGTATATGAGGTTATGGCGGAAAAGAGAGAAAATGCGAAAAAGTCTCTTGCCCTTGGCTTCCAGTTTGATTCTTCCAGCGTGACAGACCAGATGACTGCGTGTGCCAATGTCGTAGCCCAGTACTATGATCCTCTGATGTACGGTGAGGTGGATATAGACGAGACTCTTCCGGAGTTCCAGCAGGCACTGAAGGATGCCGGGATTGACGATATCATAGCTGAAAAACAGGCACAACTGGATGAGTGGCTTGCATCAAAATAAAAACTGTCTCATTCTGGAAAGACAGGAGATCATCTTCGGTTCAGAAAGAGAGTCATGCAGGAAATACCAGATGTGAATATCTGGTATTTCCTTAATTAACATTATGAAAGAACAGGAGAAGAGTGTGATGAGTGAAGTAACTGTAAAAAGACCGGAGAAACTGTGGAACAGGTCGTACATATTTTTACTGTTTGTTAATACATTGAATTCTTTTGCCTTCTATATGATCACGACAATCCTTTCAAAATATCTGACAGGTATCGGGATAGAAATATCTCTGGCGGGAGTGATCGTCGGCCTTTTCTCCCTGACTTCCCTTGTCTGCAGGCCAATCTGCGGATTCCTTTCCGACCGCATGAACAATATGTTTCTTATGAAACTCAGCAATGTGCTGATGGCGATCGGACTGATCGGATTTGTTATTACCGACAATGAGGTGTTGATCATCCTGTTCAGGGTCATCAACGGCGTCGGATTTGCCATTAACGGTACGTCGCAGATTTCCCTTGCAACAAGATATATTCCGGATGACAAAATGGGAGAGGGAATCGGATATATCGGATTGAGTATGGTTCTGGGGTCAGCGGTGGCGCCGGGGCTGGGGCTTGCCATTTCTGATATGATCGGGATGAAAGGCACATTTATGACCGCCGCTGCGATGACCGCGGCTGCTTTTATTACACTGTTTACATTTCATGACAGGACTTATCAGCCGGGGAAAAAGACATCAGGAAAGATCAGATTCACAGATATTATTTCCATTAAGGCGCTGCCGTTTACACTGGTGGGAGGAGCTTACTATTTCATTAATGGGATGATCGCGTCCTACCTGGTACTTTTTACAGATGAACTGGGGATTAAAAATGTCAGTCTTTACTATACTGTGTGTGCAGTTGTGCTGTTTGTGATCCGGCCGTTCTCCGGCAAACTGATGGACAAAAAAGGAATACGCGTCACTGTGATCCCGGGACTGATCGTAACCGGTGCATCCATGTTTATACTGGGAAGAAGCTCTACTCTTCTCATGCTGCTTGTTACAGGAGTGCTCCGGTCCTTAGGGCAGGGGGCGGCACAGCCTTCTCTTCAGGCAGGATGCATTAATGTGGCAGGAAGGGAAAACAGTGGTGTGGCAACAAGCACTTATTATCTCGGTGGAGATATCTTCCAGGGTATTAGTCCGATGATCGGCGGTTTTATCGTGGCAAGGATCGCAGGCATTGCGGGATACAGGGCGATCTTTGACCTGTGCGGCGTCTGGATGTTCCTGATCCTTATCTTTTTCATCTGGACGACGAGAAAAAAGATTTTAGGACAAAGCGCGTATGCCGGTTTGCAGAAAGGAGCAGAAAATGGATAATAAAATTGTATTGTTGGCGGGAACGCCAAATGACAGTAACAGGGATTATCTGCCGGAGGAGATCAAAGGCAGCGATATGGTGGTAAATGAGAACGGAAACAACTCCCAGGTTTATCCGAAAAATCTGAAGGAATACCATGAGTGCTTTGAGGAAGGAACAGAAGATACCTGGTACGAATATGTTCCGGATTCCTATGATCCGGCGAAAAAGACCCCTCTTGTATTTTCCATGCACGGAGGACTTATGACTGGATGGGGACAGGCCGTCTACACATCGTGGACCCACGTGGCTGACAGGGAAGGATTTATCGTGGTTTTCCCGGACGCTTCGAAGAGAAGATTCTGGACAGTGGAGTATGACAAAGAACTGTACAAAGAACTGCTGAAACCGAATCCAACAGGAATCTATGTGGATCCCTGCTCGGAGGATATCAGAGAAAATCATGATGCCAATCTGGTACTGTTCCTGATCCGGAAAATGAAAGAAAAATATAATATTGATGAGTCCAGGATCTATATGCAGGGGATGTCCCTTGGAAATGCAATGACATTTATGATGGCGAGGCATTACGGAAACCTTTTCGCCGCCATGGCCGGGTCGGCGGGTCCAAGCGCTCCGGGACTTCTGAAAAATGAAGACGGAACACTGAATAATCAGGCTGGGCCTGTCAATATCTGGCAGTCCAGGATGGAGATCGACAATCCTCCACTCGGATGCAGCGGGACATATGAAGATGCAGTAGTGGATAACCGGGATTACTGGCTGGAGATAAACGGATGTGAAGACCTGCCCCGGATCAAGATTGACGGAGAGAGTAATCTTGCTTTTTACAGAGGAAAGAAAGCAGATTATGTATTTCGTGATATAAAGAACAGGGATCACGGACAGACATTCGATGACGCGGAACTTGTCTGGGATTACCTGTTTTCCGGAGCGGTAAGGAAGGAATCAGGCGAGTGCCCGGTCGGGGAGACCGAGCTGGAGAGACAAGGGGATCAGATATCTTTCGCAGCGGCGAAAGAGGGAAGATATGTATGGGTAAATAATAAAAAAACAGAACTTCCCGGCAGGTCCTTTGTGTGGAATAAACTGAAATATCACGGGCTCGGCGGAAAAGAGATTGTGAGAGGCAGCTATGTCATGGTTCCGGCCGTTACGCTGGCGGAATCCTTTGGATTTTCATATGAGATATCCGAAGAGGGTGCAAGGGTAGTGATGACCGGAAAAGACGGGAGAGAACTTCAGTTTGTCAGGGGATGCATTGGATGCACTATGGATAACAGGATCCACTCCATGCTCTGTGAGGCTGTTGAGCGCGACGGAGTCCTTTATCTGAGCGCAGAGTGGTTCTGCAATGAGGTGTGTCAGCTCCATACGTCCGTATGCAGTGACACAGTGTATGCCACGGATCATTATTCCGTCCTTTCCATGAACATGGCACGTCTGATCAGGGATCTGCTCGCATAAGTAGGGCGGCGAAAGGTGGCTTTACAGACAAAAAAATTTACGTTATAGTTTAAATAATAACAAAAAAATACTGTTGCTGTCTGCAAATTGGCGGCAGAGATACCTCCGTTCTGATGATCTGAAAGAATCGGAGGTCTTTTCGCAGTGTGCAGACGGAAGATAAGGGGATGAGATCATGAAGAAAAAACGCTCGCTCACATATGTATTTGGGATCAGTCTTGGAATCACGCTTGCGACAGTGGTAGCAGCGATGGTATTATTAATATTAGCATCTGTCTATATCAATTACACACAGTTACAGCGTGATAACAGGACGACTCTTTCGGTTATGGAAAACAACCTGCAGACAGAGATGCAGATGGTCTCGGATACTGTAAGAAATATCTATCTGGAAGATGTGAATTACAGTACGCTTGCTCTTACAGATTATTCGGGAAGCCAGAAGGTTGGGGCGATGTACGATCTGCAGAATATAATACGGAATGCCGTACCGCCGTTTGGGGCAATACTGATATTTGACCGGGATGGAGACGTATCCATGTACAGTTACGGAAACGAATATCCGCCGGAGAATATCCCTTCCCGCCTGAAGTTTAATGAAACATACAGGGAATATATTTATTCAGCAGATCCGGAGACATTTGCAAAATGGCACTTCACAGTCGTTGACAGCAGGCCCCTTTTATCTGATACATACAGGCTTGGAGATTTATATGTGAGCGCATTTATCGATTTACATTACGGCGCACAGTATTATAACAAGACGCTGGCTTCAGGACTGCAACAGATTGTTTTCCACAATGGGGAAGATATCTTGACAGGCGGAGACTATCTCCGGTCTGAGAATATCAGCAGAGAGGATATCGTCAGAGAAAACAGCGGTTTTTTTGACCGTCTTCTGTCAGGTTATATCATTCAGAATATAGAAGTCGGCGACATAGACAGTGGTATCTGTCTGTGCGGGATCTTTCAGTTTTCCTATCTGTGGGGATATTCATGGGTTTTCATAGTGATCGCGTTTGCTGTCGCATTACTTATTGCAATCATGTTTGTGATAAATTTCAGGAATCTGAAAAAGATGACTTTATATCCTCTTCAGCAGATCGCTGCCGCTACAGAGTGTCTTGAAAACAAAAAAACAGTGGAGTTTCCCACGGACGTTCCGGGCAACATTGAAGAACTTCAGAAAATAAACGGTGCGCTTGACGGACTGCTGCGCCAGAAGATCCAGTTGGATGAAGAGAATATAAGGAAGGAAAGAGAGATTGACCATGCCCGTCTCCAGTACTATCAACTACAGACAAGATCCCACTTTTTCGTCAACTGTCTGAAAAGTCTTTACAGCATGCTTGAAAATAAAGAGTATGAGAGGATGCAGAGGATGATCCTGGCATTCTCTAGCCATCTGCGATATATTTTTCAGGATAACCTTCTTCTGGTAACGCTGAAGGCGGAGCTGGAGGAGGTAAATGATTACTACAATATTGTACAGATGGACCGCAGCATGCCGATCCTTTTATCAAAGTCGGTGGATGAGAAACTTCTTGAGTACAAAGTTCCGCCCCTTCTGGTGCAGACATTTCTTGAAAACTCGGTAAAATATAATGGGAAGCAGGAGATATTAAGATGTTCTGTCGAGATTGATGAGATCGAACTGGAAGATAACAGGATGATGAGGATCCGCTTCTGTGATGACGGCGCGGGATATACAAAAGAAATGCTGGAAAAACTGAATCAGAGCGAAAAAGGGATATATGAGAAGGACCATGTAGGTATAAGCAATCTGAAACGGAGGATAGAACTGATCTATGGGAAAGGCTATCAGGCGGCTTTTTTTAACCTTCCGTCAGGAGGTGCCTGTTCTCTGATCTGTATTCCGCTTAAGAAGTAAAAAAAGTACGGAGTGATGAGAAGATGACAATACTGATTATTGATGACCAGATCTCTGTGGTAAACGGGCTGAAGACAGGAGTTCATTTTGAAAAACTTGGAATAGAAGAGGTGTATACAGCGCTGAATGCCGAAGAAGCCAGACAGGTGATCGAAAATCACAGGGTTGATCTTATGCTGTGCGACATTGAGATGCCAGGGGAAAACGGATTGGAATTAAATGAGTGGGTAAAAGAAAATCATCCGGATATTTTACGGATCCTGCTGTCCTCCCACAAAGATTTTTCCTATGCGGTGACAAGTCTGAAGCTGGGCTGCTTTGACTATATCGTCCAGCCGGCGCCGTACGATGAAATCGAAGAATGCCTCGGCAGAGCGGTGGATAAGATCAAGTCGGACCGGGAAGAAAAGAAAATCCTGGATTATGGAAAGCTTTACCTGTCAGAAGAAGCTGAGTTAAATTCTTCTATCGTATACGGTCTGTATTCACGTAATCCGGATAATGTCAGAAACTCCATACAGAGACTGAATGAG
>CALWBC010000317.1 GCA_944375755.1 uncultured Mediterraneibacter sp.
GATAAGTTAAGTATAGGTGGGTTTCCCGGTTCCGTCTAATCAAAAACAATGATAAAAGGCCGGTACTTATAGATCGTTTCTATAAGCAACCGGCTTCCGGAAACATCTTCCTTACATTTTTTATGAATTTATCTGCTGACGGCAGGATCGGATAGCCCGCGTCATAGACAAGATTTATATTTCTTCTGCCTCCCGTATCTCCAAACGGAAACGCCAGCAGCTTTCCCCGCTCGAGCTCTTCCAGCGCTGCCAGCCGCGAGATCACCGCAATCCCCATTCCGCTTCCCACGGACCGGCGGATCGTCTCCGTATTTTCCATCACAGCGGCAATTTTCAGCGCACTGCAGTCCACTCCCATCTGCTCCAGAATCCGCTCCGCTTCCTTCCTTGTCCCGGAACCTTCCTCGCGCACAATGAGAGGCTCCTCGTAGATCCAGGAACAGATATCGCCGCCTTTTCGTTTTACGAACCGCTCATCCACCGGAGTAATCAGGATCAGCTCATCCTGATAAAACGGCAGATATGTACAGTTTCCTTTCTCCAGAACAGTCCCCGTAAATCCGATATCCGCCTTATGTGAAAGAATCATCTCCACCACACCGCCGCTGTCCGTTTCGAACAGCTTCAGACGCTCATCCGGATACTGTTTCTGAAAACTCGACATGATATCCGGAAGCAGATACTGTGACGGTACCGTAGACGACGCGATCCGCAGCACACTTCCCGCCGCTTTTCCGTCGAGCCCGAACCGGCTGCGGATCTTCTGCTCCAGCTCAAGAATCTGTTCCGCATACGCATAGAGTTCCTTGCCTGATTCGGACAGGGCAACTCCTTTCGTATTTCTCACCAGAAGACAGGTATTCAGTTCTTTTTCAAGAGAGGCGATGTGGGCGCTTACCGTCGGCTGCGTAAGATACAGCTGCCGCGCCGCGGCGGAGAAACTTTTCGTCTCCGCCACCCGTACAAACGCCTCAAGCTGTTTCAGATTCATCTGATTTCCACCTGATCAAGCAGACGGATGCATGGCTTCGCACCGCTTTGCGCCACTCTTCCGACAACCGATACCTTTGTGCCAAGATCCGCTCTGTCCAGCGCTTCCAGGAATGCTTCCGCCTCCTCTGCCGGCACAGCGAAGAGAAGCCCTCCCGATGTCTGGGGATCGCTGAGAAGATCCACATAAACCTCATCCACATCCCCGGCGTCCAGAACGCCCTCCACATGTCTCTGGTTCCGGTATGCGCCGCCCGGGATCAGCCCCATCTGCGCGTACTCTTTCGCGTCCTGCATAAACGAGATTCCCTTCACTCCGAGCTCGATCGCCACGCCGCTTGCCGTCGCCATCTCGCCGCAGTGCCCCAGCAGACCGAATCCCGTCACATCCGTGCAGGCATGTATGGTAAATCTCTCCGCAGTCTCCTTCGCTTTCCGGTTCAGAGTCGTCATCACCCGGATCGCCTCTCGTTCCGCCCCCTCTGATGCCATCTGCGCCTTCACGGCCGTATTAACCACACCGCTTCCGAGCTGTTTCGTCAGGATCAGCACATCTCCCTCCCGGCAGCCGAAATTTTTATAAATGTGATCCGGATGCACCAGACCGGTTACTGACAGACCATATTTCGGCACATCGTCCTGTATGGAATGTCCTCCCACAAGCACAGCATCCGCCTCGCGCACCTTGTCAGCGCCGCCGCGCAGAATCTCTCCCAGAATGTCCGGATCCAGATTCTCCGGGAAGCATACGATATTCAGCGCGATCTTCGGCACTCCGCCCATGGCGTAGACATCACTCAGCGCATTTGTCGCCGCCACCTGTCCGAACGTATACGGATCATCCACCACCGGTGTAAAAAAGTCCAGCGTCTGGATCACCGCGGTATCCTCCGTGATCCGGTAGACCGCCGCGTCATCCGATGTCTCAAAGCCAACGATCAGATCCGGATCGCTGAATTTCGGCAGACGCCCCAGTATGCGGGAAAGCGTATCCGGCCCGATCTTTGCCGCGCAGCCGCCGTGTTTTGCGAACTGAGTCAAATGAATTTCCTGTGTCATCTGATTGAACCTCCCAAACTGTTATTCTCTGTTTCTCTCCGCAGTATGCCACAGAGTGAAATCCTCCCATATCCTCTGGCTACGGACGGATTACGCTCATGGCCCCCTGAAGTGTCTCCACAATGCTGTACATGTTTGTCACAGATCCCACAGCAAGTTTATCCTTGATCCCATAGTAGTCAAGACATGTGCCGCAGGTCATGATCTCCACGCCCTGTTCCTCCAGATTCTTCAGATCTTCCAGGCACTCCGATCCCTCAATGGTAAGCTTCGCCCCGCCATTGTAGAACAGCATCTTGTCCGGCAGATCATCAAGCTGAGTCACAGCAAATATGAAACTCTTCATCAGGATATGCCCCAGTTCCTCGCTGCCCTCTCCCATCCGGTCAGAGCCCACTGCTACCACGGTTCCGATGCAGGTCGGGCATGCTGCCGCCTGTGAAGCTGCATTCTGCCGGTCAGCACCTGCCGTGCCCGCGGAACTGCCATTCGTCTTCCCCGCCGCGCCCAGTCTGGCTGCTGTCGCTTCATCAACCGTAATCAGAACACGGTACTGTCTCTCGCCCAGCTGCTCCGATTCCGCTACAGCCCCGGAACTCTTCGCCATCTTGGTCACATTCTTAACCGCAGTCTCATTATCTACAAGCACCTCAATCTGATCCGCGCCGGTCAGTTCCCCCAGTGCTTTCTTCGTCTTAACAACCGGAATCGGACAGATATCGCCCATCGCATTTACTGTAATCATTGCTGTCAACCTCCTGTTTTTCAAAATCATCTGCTGTTATTGTACCACAATACGAACCGCTGCTGTGATTTTTTTCAGTTATTTAGTTTCTTAACGGGAAGGTTTCTGATGGAAACGGAATTCAGGCGGGATGAGTTTCCCAAACAGTTGACGTTCAAAAACAGGGGACTGCATCGCCATGCTGAGCCCACTCCTTCGACTCTTCGACTGAATGTAACAAGACCGCAAAATGGTCGTGCAGAGGCACTCTCATTTTACGTCCTTTAACATTCAGAACGAAGGATTCTCATCCGTTCCTGCTCCAACGCATGGCTCACGCAGTCCTCTGTTTTTGAACTGGTTCATCCGATCGGGAAAGCGCATCGGCGGCTGTTGTTTCCACCAGAAACCTTCCTGTCAATCAACCAAACAGGCTGTAAAAAGAAGAAACGGCGCGGCTGAAAGATGCTGAAATTCACAGTATCTTCAGGCCGCGCCTTGTTTTTGTCAGCTGTTTTTCATTCACTTCCCCATTTGAAAGATTACGAAACCAGCCCCATTTCAATACCTTTTCTGCGGGGATGGAGATGTGGGAGGGTGACTTGGAGGGAAATTTAGTGCATCTTAAAGTTTCGGAGGCGGATGTTAAGGCTGGCGGCGGAGTTGTCTGAGCGTAAGCGAGTTCTCCGCCGGCAGGCTTTGCATTTAGTCCGCACCCGGAACTTTTAGCTGCACTTATTTCCTGGAGCAGAAGCCGTACACATCTCCGTCTCCGCAGAAATACGTTCTGAAATTTTCTTCTGGTTTCATCTGCTTTGAAATCGACTGTTAATGAATGAAATAGCTGCCCCACACTGTACACCGCCCTCCGCGTTGTGCTATAATCAGATGAATACAGAAAGGAATTACAAATTATGTGGATTGCAGATCAATGGAAAGATTATGAAGTGATAGACTGTTCAAAGGGAGAAAAGCTGGAGCGCTGGGGAGACTATCTTCTTGTACGTCCGGATCCCCAGGTAATCTGGGACACACCGAAGAAGCATCATGGATGGAAGAAGATGAACGGTCACTACCACCGCAGCAAAAAAGGCGGCGGGGAATGGGAGTTTTTCAGTCTGCCGAAGCAGTGGCAGATTCACTATAAGGATCTCACATTCAACCTGAAGCCGTTCAGCTTCAAGCATACCGGCCTCTTTCCCGAGCAGGCGACCAACTGGGACTGGTTCTCGGAAAAGATCCGGCATGCTGGACGTCCGGTGAAGGTACTGAACCTGTTCGCCTACACCGGAGGCGCCACCCTTGCGGCAGCTGCTGCCGGAGCTCAGGTTACCCATGTGGACGCCTCAAAGGGTATGGTGACATGGGCGAAGGAGAACGCTGTTTCTTCCGGACTTCAGGATAAGCCCATCCGCTGGCTGGTA
>CALWBC010000318.1 GCA_944375755.1 uncultured Mediterraneibacter sp.
GGAAGAAATATTGTGTATTATGATTCTGTGGATTCGACGAATCTGCGGGCCCGGCAGATGGGAGACGAGGGTGCGCCGAATGGCACGCTTGTGGCCGCGGACCGGCAGACGGCCGGCCGGGGAAGACGTGGACATGCATGGGAATCTCCGTCAGGATGCAGCATCTACATGTCTCTTCTGCTCAGACCGCAGATCGCGCCGGACAAGGCGGCCATGCTTACGCTTGTGATGGCGTGCAGCGTGGCGGAGGGAATACAGGGCTGCGAAGATGTGGAGCTGAAAATTAAGTGGCCCAATGATATTATTATAAACGGAAAGAAGCTGGTGGGGATTCTCACGGAGATGAGTACGCAGATCGATTATATCAATCATGTGACCGTGGGTGTGGGAATTAATGTGAATCAGACGGAATTCCCTGAAGAGATACGGAAAACGGCCACATCGCTTCGCATGGAATGCGGGCATACGGTGAGAAGAGCGCCGATTATAGCAGCGGTGATGAAGCGGCTGGAAGAGAATTATGAAATCTTTCTGCGGACGGAGGATCTGTCCGGGCTGCTGGAGAAATATACAGCCATGCTTGTAAATAAGGATCGGGATGTCCGGATTCTGGGCGCGAAAGAAGAGTATCAGGCCCATGCGCTGGGAATCACGCCGACGGGAGAACTGATCGTGCGCCGGGAAGACGGTACACTGGAAAATATTTATGCCGGAGAAGTGTCCGTTCGCGGAGTTTACGGATATGTATGACGCAGGGACCAGGGAATACAGGGCAATCTGCACTGAGGGAAAGGAGTATGAGCGTTATGGACGAAGAAGTTGTATTATGCGCGGCAAGCGCCTATGAGGAAAAATATTATTTAAATCCGGAATTTGATTCCCTTCCGGAGATAGTAAAGCAGGAGCTTCAGATTATGTGCGTGCTCTACACAGCGGACGTGGGCGGTATTCTGATGCTGGTCTTTGATGAGAATGGAAATCTGGAACTGAAAGTAGATCATGAAGAAAATGATTTTGCGTTCGATGAGATCGGAAGTGTGCTGAAGATCAAGGAACTTCAGCGTACGAAAAGGGATCTGTTCGAATCCCTGGAGATGTTCTTCAAGGTGTTTTATCTTGGGGAGGAAGCAGACGGAGAATAAAAACGCCTGTGTTCGGAAGCTGCCGGACAGGGCGGGAGGAGAAACAAAGAGACCGGATCTGCAGGCACTGTTTCAGGAAAGCAGTGCCTGGCGGATTTCGGTCTCTATTTTTATCAGTTCCTGTTCAGCCTCCATGCGCTTCGCGCGCCCGTCTTTCTGGATGCGTGCCGCTTCGGTGATCGTTGAGATCAGGTTCTGATTTGCCTTTTTCAATGTTTCAATATCCACGATTCCGCGCTCGGATTCTTTTGCCACGTCAAGGGTATTCTGCTTCAGAATTTCGGAATTTCTGAGGAGCATGGCGTTTGTTGTGCCGGCAACATCACGCTGGAGTTTCAGTACCTCCTGCTGTTTATAGAGTCCAAGCGCCATAACCATCTGACTTTTCCAGAGGGGGATCGTTTCCTGGATGGCAGTCTGTATTTTATCAGCCAGGATTCTGTCATTGTTCTGGATCAGACGGATCTGGGGTGCGGTCTGTATGGCGAGGGTTTTGCTGGTCTTCAGGTCGTGGACTTTTTTTTCAAACTGTCCGACCATATCTTCAAAATCACGGACTAGCTGGGCGTGCATGGGATCGCCGCTTTTCTCAGCTTCGGAGCGAAGCGAGGGAATCGTCTGGGAACGCAGGTCTTCGATTTTTTCTTCCCCGGCGGTAATATAGATCTGGAGCTGTTTGAAATACTGCAGGTTTTTATCGTAGAGTGAATCAAACATTCCGATATCCTTGAGCATTTCCATCCTCGCTTCTTCCAGCTTTTCCTCGATCCGGTCCACCTGTACTTCCAGCTTTTCATATTGAGCGGTGAAGCGTCTGATTTTTGCTTCTGCTTTGCGAAACAGGCTGAACAGTCCGGAGCCGTTTTCCAGTCCGCTGAAATCCAGGCTTTCCACATTGCTGATCAGCTCCGACATCAGTTCGCCGATGTAGCCGGAGTCTTTTGAACGGATACTGTTCAGAATGTTTGCGGAGAAGTCGGCAATATTCTGGCGTGCCCCGGATCCGTACTGCATCACCATCTGAGAGTCGCGTATATCGATCTGTTCTTTGATTTCATCCGCCTGACGGCGTTCTTCCGGCGTCAGTACAGCAAGCTGCCTGCTGATTTCATCAGCGGCGGCAGGGGATGCCGGCTGCTGTTCGCCGGACTGTTCCATATGGCTGGAGCGGATTAAATCCGCGAGTGTAATTTCCGCCATGTCATACCTCCTTTTTCCGTTTCTTATCGAAGTCCGTCTATCATAACTTTCATTACATCATAAGACGGAACCTGCGTGACCTGAGTGACAGTATCGGCCACGCCTTCCGCTTTAAGGGCGCCGGTTTCGGATACGGCCGCATAGTTTCCGGTACGGAAGCCGTGTTTTTCCCACGCGATGCGCTGGATATCTTCATCCAGCAGTCCCTCCAGCAGCGTCTGCCCGTTTTCATCCAGCGCCAGAAATACATGGGCTGACCAGACGGTGGGAGTGGGGTACAGCATTACGATATCATCTTTGAGCGCGTCATATTCCTCAGGATAAATTTCCGCATATTCTATAAGCTGACTTTCATAACCTGCAATGATTGGTTTCGCACCGATTCCCATGCGCAGAAACTGGCTGAACAGATCAGAAGAGGAGGTTTCCATATATCCGAGTTTCCCGAATATTGCCTGAAGCTGCGGGAGAATGGTACTCAGGTCGGATTCCGTCAGTGTCTGACCTCCGTTCAGGACATTGGCAAGAAGGGCGGCAAACATGTTTCCGGAATTGGAACTGGAGGGGTCAGTTGTGTCTACAGATACATTCCCGTACAGTTCGGGGAGACCGATATCAGCCCATGCCGTATCATTCTGGATCAGTTGTATCAGTCTGTTCATATCAATAAACAGGGCGTTTCCGGAAGAAGTGATCAGCCCCTGGCTTTCCAGGGCGTCCACTACCGCCTGGTGTGTATAGAGAACAATCGGTGTGTTCAGGATGATTTCACTTCTCAGCGGCGAACCGTGGAGATCTTCGTAGTATTCTTCCGCAATGCTGCTGGATGGGAAGAGGTAATCGATTCCTGTCATATCGGCAGTCATCATATCGAGCGAACCGGCTCTTGAATAATCGACGGTGACACCGTATTTTTCTTCCAGAATGGACTGCACTTCCGGGTCTTCCAGAAACTCGATTTTTTCTCCGCCCACGTAGCCGTCCGCCGTAATGGTTTTTGGCGCGGATGTTTTGAACATATAGATCACTCCAACTGCGATCATAACGCAGATGAGAAGGATAAGTCCTGAAATTTTTTTCTTCATTTTGCTGTTTCCTGTCCTTTCTTTTCCGGTTCTCTGTAGCCCTCCGACCGAAGAGTCTGCTTCAGCAGATTAAGATCCGCTTCCATATCCATAAGTTCATTCTGCATCAGTTTTTCGAACTGCAGCGAAAAGGCGGATTTCAAAGTGTCAATGCTCTCGCGTGTATTTCGGAAGATCCGTTCTGTCTCCTGTGTGGAAAGTCCGGTCTCTCTGAGTTCCACATAATGTTCAAGAACATTTGCGGCCGTTTCCTGATAGTAGTCGATATAGCGGCGGGCAGCCGGAATTTTTTCCGGGTTGTCCGTCAGATATTTTAAAATGCTTTTCGCCAGATCAAGAAGTTCTGCACATGCGTCCCGGAGAGGGGCTTCACGGATCCGGGACGCGGCCCGGCACATGCGGGTGTAGTCCTTCCCGGCCTCCGTAAGTTTTTCGTTGAGGTATTCTCCGTTGTTTAGCGAGTCGATTTCGATTTTTCCGATTTTATCAACAGGTTTCAGAATCAGCGAAAATGCGATATATGCCGCAGCGCAGAGAATAACGCACAGAATCAGATCCCAGCGCAAAGCGAGAAACAGTATCAGGAAAAGCGCAAAGGAAAACAGAACAGATAAAATAATACTGAAAGTTTCCTTCCATTTTTTGTGCTTCATAATTCACAGTAATCCTTTCGTACTTGATTCTCCGGGGCAGATCAGTTATAGCCTTTCACGTTCCGGAATGCTTCGGTCAGATTTTTCGTGCCGTCAAATACCCTGGCATTTGTCTCGTCAGCGAGTTCTTCCAGTTGTGAAGGATCCGCATCGCCGAATGTAATGGAGAAGACAGGAATATCATTTCCGTATTCCGCAAGCGCGTCTTCAAAGACGTCCGGATCATCCATGGACTGTCCGTCCGTCATTAATATGACGGCGGGTGTATACTGGCTGAGGTCATAGTTATGCGCGATCTCATAGGCAAGGGCAGCGGGCGTGTAGATGTCGGTTCCGCCCCGGGTGTCAAAATCCGCAATTTGGTTGTAAAGCGATTCAAGTGACGCTGCCGAACTGTCTTTCGCATAGAGAACATCCATTATTTCATCGTCAAAGAGAATGGCGATATTAATCTCGCCGTCATTTGCCTGCAGCAGATTCTTTTCCGCGTTTTCCTGGATCAGGATTTGTGACATGGCTTCTTTGAGCTGCTCTTCCCCTGTGCCGGTCATGCTTCCGGAGAAGTCCAGGCAGTATATATTAAGAGAGGGTTTTTTAAAATTGGTCTGATACAGGTTCAGCGCGGCCATAAGGACTTCGGCGTCCGGCATCTGGATCGGCGATAAGATCCGGTCTGTGTCGATTCCCCATGCCGGGTTGAATACTTCTCTGTTTTCATCTGATACACCGTTCGCAGTAATCCGGCGTCCTGTCGCTTCAATTCTGCTCTGGCTGTCCGGGGACATCAGCTCATCCTGGAACGCAAGAAAGGCTTCTTCTTTTGCGTCATCTCCGTGGTCTGCGTAGCCCAGCGGAGAATCTGCGAGGGACAGCCCGTCATAGGGATAGACCACATAGAGAGGTTCTCTGCCTTCTGCTTCCAACTGCTCGTTGGCATCGATGATCAGACATTCATAATTAACCATGGCATCGTAGCTGCCGGAGAGAAACATATCTTTCAGCCAGTCGGAACTGCCGGAACTGCGGTCCACTCCGTTTAAGAGAGTACGTATTTTTTCCTGGAGGGATTTGTCCTGAAGATCCTGTTCGGTCAGCCCCTCCTGCTTGCCGAGAAGAGCATAGAGGAATCCGATATAAGCGCTGGCGCCTGAATTGGACTGGGTCGCGCTTGTCATACAGAACGTCATTTTCCCGTCGGTTATGGCGGTGAGAATATCGTTTACGGATACGTCTTTTCCGACAAATCCCAGCTCTTCGGCAAGACTCTGCCGGATACCGAACACAACGGGAGTCAGAGAAACAGACTGGCTGTGTTTGATCAGATGACCGGTATCTCCAAGAGAGAGCCATATGCTGCTGGCCGGCCATACGGCGTCATATTCCCCGGCGCCATCCCGGAGACTGCGCATAATATCTACGGATCCCTGGTAATCCATCTCAACACGAATTCCGGCGTTTTCCGCGCAGTCCGCGATAATATCTTCCAGTTCCCGGTTTTCCGATCCGGAAAGAATGCGGATGGTGGTATCACCGCTTCCGGCGGTGAAAGTTGGGGCCTCATTGGAACCAGAGGAGGAATCCGAGAATTTTGACGCCAGAGCGCCGCATCCCCCGGCGCTTAGAATGGTGCAGAGGACAAGGAGTATCGCAGTAATTTTTTTTATCATGTCAGAACCTCCTTTGACAGCGCCGATGTACGGTGAATACGGTAAAAGGTATTCGCCGCCTGCAGCGGCGCCCGAGTATGTTTTGTCTTATTGTCTCGTAAATCCTGTATCCGTGCTATCTGCCATGTGTGAAAAACAGGTAAAATCCATGTTAAAAAAGAGTGCGGAGTGCGGACATATACGGAGCTTTTGTATGATATTTTCTCTGGAAATTGATGAAGCATGGGCTTATAATGTATCATGTCCGTATACTTACCCGGAAGTAAGCGTCCGGATCAGAAGGGAAGTAACTTTGATCGGAGGGGGAATATGATACGAAAGATAAAGGAGGAACAGGGTGGAGTTTTTCAGAGAAGTAATCGAACTGTACGCTGAGCGGGGGGACTGGTTTCTGGAACTGACCGGAGCGCATATCCTTCTCTCGCTGACTGCGATTGTATGTTCCGGAGTGATCGGCCTGCTGCTCGGAATCTGGATTTCAGGGCATCCGAGGGCAGCGGCTCCGGTGCTGACCATAGCGAATATCTTTTACACGATTCCGTCCATCTCTCTGCTTGGAATGCTGATCCCTCTGCTGGGGATCGGGAATCCGACGGCGGTTGTGGCGCTTACGATCTACGGGATCATGCCTATGGTGCGAAATACTTACGCAGGGATCACCGGGGTCAGTCCGGAAGTGATCTCAGCCGCGGAAGGGATGGGAAGCACCCCCGGGCAGATTATGTTCAGGATCAAACTGCCCCTTGCGCTGGGAGTGATTATTGCGGGAGTCAGAAATATGGTGTCATGACCATATCAACGGCGGCTATTGCGTCGTTTATCGGAGCCGGCGGACTCGGTGTGGCAATTTACAGAGGCATCACTATTTATGATACGGCGATGACATTTGGCGGAAGTCTTCTCATCGCTCTGCTGGCGATTCTGAGTGACTTCCTGCTTGGGTTACTGGAAAAAAGGATAAAGAAAGGAATGCATTTGACATGAAGATGAAACGGATTATGGCACTGCTACTTGCCGGAACCCTGATGCTGGGACTGGCAGGCTGCGGAGGAAACGGCGGAAACGGGACCGCGTCAGAAAATGGAACGGCGGCGCAGGAAGGGACATCCGGGACGGACGGGAACGAAGAAGTGCCGGATGAGCCGGTAAAAATTGCGACAAAACCTATGACGGAACAGTTTATTCTCGGCGAGATGCTTAAAAAACTGATCGAGGAGAGAGCCGGTTACGAGGTAGAGCTGACAAAGGGAATCGGCGGAGGAACGAGCAATATCCAGCCGGCGATGGAGAGCGGGGAGTTCGACCTCTATCCGGAATACACTTCCAGCGGATGGATCCTTGTGCTTGGCCATGAGGCCGGAGAAGTGAGTGATGAGGAGATGTTTGAGCAGCTAAAGGTAGAATACGAGGAAAAGTACGGGATGACATGGATCGGACTGTACGGACAGAACAATACCTATGCAATCGTTGTGAGGGCGGATACGGCGGAAGAGTATGGACTTGAGACATGCTCCGATCTGGCGGAGGTGTCGGATCAGCTTATCTTCGGCGGCAATCCGGATTATATTGAGCGGGCGGACGGGCTGCCGGGAGTATCGGAAGAATACGGATTTCATTTCAAGGATATCCGTGACATTGATATCGGATTGAAATACGCGGCGCTGAGAAACGGTGATATCGATGTAACCAACGGCTATACAACAGACGCTCAGATCAGCCGGGATGATGTGAAGGTCCTTCAGGATGACAAAAACTATCAGGTCAATTATTACTGCTCTACGGTAGTGCGTGAGGATGCGCTGGAAAAATATCCGAAGCTGCAGGAAACGCTGGAACTGATGGATGGAATTCTGACGGATAAGAAAATGGCCGAGCTGAACTACCAGGTAGAGGAAGAAGGCAGAGATGAGGCGGATGTGGCAGAAGAATTTCTCGTATCGGTGGGACTGATTGAAGAATAATGTCGGAAGAACAGACAAAAGACGAAGTGAAGGGACAGCTTATGGAAATGATTCATCTGGAACATGTGTCAAAAAGTTTTGGAGAGCAGAAGGTGCTGGATGATTTAAGCCTGGATATCCGGGAGGGAGAGATTCTGACCGTAATCGGCAGATCCGGCTGCGGGAAGACAACCCTGCTCCGCCTGATCAACGGGCTTCAGAAGCCGGATACAGGGAAAGTTTATGTGGACGGCCAGGATGTGTCACAGACGGATCTGATTGCCCTGCGCAGGCGGATCGGCTATGTGATCCAGAACAAAGGGCTCTTTCCTCATATGACAGTGGAAAAGAATATTACATACGTTCCGGTAATCAGCGGAAGAAAGGACAAGGCGGAAAACCACAGGTTCGCGATGGAGCTTCTGAAGCTGGTTGGCCTGGATGAGTCCTGCGCCGGCCGCTATCCGGATGAACTTTCCGGCGGACAGCAGCAGAGAGTCGGAATTGCCAGGGCACTGGCGTCAAAGGCGCAGATCCTTCTTATGGATGAACCTTTCGGAGCTCTCGATGAAATCACGAAACGCTCCATGCAGGAGGAGCTTCTCTCCCTTCAGGGAAAACTGAAGATGACGGTGATCTTCGTCACTCATGACATCCGGGAGGCGATGAAACTGGGAGACCGGGTGCTCGTCATGGAGCAGGGAAGGATTGCGCAGTTGGATAAGCCGGAAAAGATAAGGGAGAATCCTGCGGATGAATTTGTGCGGGAACTGATCGGCGGCTGAGGAATGCGCCGTGTTCACATAATTTTCCGAATTTATTTGGCGATTATTCACATGATTTTAACCGCAGTCAGGTAAAATATTCCACAGAGTAAAGAAAGGTGATGTGTGGAATTTGCAGAAAAATATCAGAGCGAAAGGAATCCTTCTGGCAGCCGCGGCGGGCGTGTGCGGTTTGACTGCCTGCGGAAATATTTCGGGGGAGTGTGCAGGAGGCATTTCTGGAGGTTCGGAGACGGCAGCCGTTTCAGAGGAGTCAGACAGCAGGGATGGAAGTATCCAAAATGGAGAAAACAGCGGAGAAATTTCCGGAAGTTCTGCAGCAGATGTAAAATGTGGCGTCGAGACAGAGATGCCGGAAGAGTATGTGATCGCAGATTTCCCGCAGGTGCTTCAGATGCCGGAACTTCCAACCGGATGTGAAATCACGGCTCTGACCATGATATTGAATTACTACGGATATGACGTAGATAAAGTAACTATGGCCGCTGAATATCTGCCCACTGCTGAAGACATTATGTACTATGGAAATGACGGGCTTCTTCATGGAAATGACCTGAATGAGTATTTTATCGGAGATCCTTTTTCCGAGGATGGAGTCGTGTGCGGTACCGGGGCGATTGTGACGGCGGCCGACAGTTATCTGGAAGATGAGGGAAGCAGCCTGGAGGCTGTTGATCTGACCGGGGCGGATCCGGAAGAATTGTATGAGCTGGTAAGTGAAGACACCCCGGTTGCCGTGTGGGTAACCATCGAGATGGCGAACCGGGATGAGACGCAGGGATGGTACACGGATGACGGCGAATATGTGGAGTGGAGCGATAATGACCACGGCGCTGTGCTGATCGGGTACAGTCCGGATACGGTGACGATAGCAGATCCGATTTCGGGGATTGTAGAATATGACAGAGTGCAGTTTGAACGGGTGTACGCGGCGAGAGGGAAGCATGGGGTGATATTAGCTATTTAATTCATCAACTGCCGGATTCAGATCAGACGAAAACAGAGCTCTCTTTCAAAACGTATTCTACGGAGATGGAGGATATGTTCGGGATTCCGCTCCGGGAAATAAGGGCAACTAAGAAGTTCCGGGCACGGACTAAATACAAGGACAGGCGGTGAGCAACTCGCATTCGCTCAGACAATCTCACCGCCTGTCCTAACGTCCGTACACGGAACTCCAAGTTGCGCTAATTCCCCTTCGAAGTCACCCTGCCCACATCCTCCATCTCTGCAGAAAGGTACTTGCAATAGAGTTCTGTTTTCTGCTCTATTCATATGGGAAGATAGTAACAATATAGCTACAGTAACAAAGGCGCGGCCAGAAGGTTTTACAAATGGTAATACCTTCAAGCCGCGCCGTTTCGCGGTTTTCCCGCCTGTTTTGCTTCACTGAGCTTCCGACGGGAAGTGCGAAGGAAGCGAAGCGGATGTCTTGATGAACCTTTCCGGATGAGGGGATGTGTGTGACATGTGACTTTGGAAGAATCTGCTGGAACTTCTTAGGGATGGAAAAATGTTGTTAAACGGTGCGAGGGGATTGTCTGAGCGAACGCGAGTTGCCCCGAGTGCCGTTTTGCATTTAGACATTTTTTCAGCCCTTTAGAAGTTCCATGATTCTGGAACGGAACTTGACGCACACATCCCCTCATCCGGAATACGTTTCTCCAAATCATCCAGTTCCGATTCCTGCCCCACTTTCCGCCTGGCTGCTTTGTGAACAAAATAGCGGAATCGTTCCTTAAGATTTTCTAAAATTCTTGACAAATCTCTTTCTTCCGTCTATAGTATTTCGTAGTTAATTTTCTGTTAACAAGTATGTAAAAATTACCTGCTGGGCCATACCGCCGCAGCAGACAGACAAAACCAAAGGTGTAGAGAAAGAGGAGTACATCTCCCCTCCCGGCAGAGAGAACTGCCCGGAATACCTGCCTGAAAATGGCGGGGCCGGCTGAAAGGCGGTTTCGGTGAAGGAGGATGGAAGGTAGCTTT
>CALWBC010000319.1 GCA_944375755.1 uncultured Mediterraneibacter sp.
GCAAACAGGACGGAGTGATCGCGGGCCTGGATGTGTTCCGCAGAGTATTTGAACTGCTGGATCCGGATACGGAGACGGAATTCTACTGCAGTGACGGGGATCAGGTGACTGCGGGAGAACTTATGGGAAAAGTGCGGGGGGATATCCGTGTGCTTCTCTCCGGGGAGCGTGTGGCGCTGAATTATCTCCAGAGGATGAGCGGAATCGCTACCTATACCCATTCCGTGGCAAAGCTTCTGGAAGGAACGAAGACCAGGCTGCTGGACACAAGAAAGACAACGCCGAACATGAGAATATTCGAGAAATACGCGGTGCGCGTGGGCGGCGGATATAATCACAGATATAATCTTTCTGACGGCGTGCTGCTGAAGGATAATCATATCGGTGCCGCGGGCAGTGTGGCGAAGGCAGTGAAAATGGCGAAGGAATACGCGCCTTTTGTCCGGAAGATCGAGATTGAGGTGGAAAATCTGGACATGGTACGAGAGGCTGTGGAGGCCGGAGCGGATATCATTATGCTGGATAACATGTCCCCCGAGGATATGAAGGAAGCGCTCAAAATCATTGACGGAAGAGCGCAGACGGAGTGCTCCGGAAACGTGACAAAGGAAAATATCGCGCGCCTTACGGAGATCGGTGTGGATTATATTTCCAGCGGAGCTTTGACACATTCCGCATCTATACTTGACATTTCGATGAAAAACCTTCATGCTGTAGAGTGAGGAGGCGACTGGATGACTGGTTCAGACAGAAGAAGTGCAATTGTAAAGCAGATCAGGAGCAGCAGTGTTCCCGTTCCGGGCAAGCAGCTTGCGGCGTCATATGATGTGAGCCGGCAGGTGATTGTCCAGGATATCGCGCTGATCCGAGCGGCAGGATATGACATTATATCGACCAACAGAGGGTATATTATAAATGAGGCCGCCGCGCCGGCCCGAAGGACATTTATGGTGCGCCATACGGATGAACAGCTGGAAGAAGAACTCAATGCGATTGTCGATCTGGGCGGAACGGTCTGCAATGTGATCGTGGATCACGCGGTTTACGGAAAGCTGGAGGCTGAGCTTAACATTACTTCACGGAGAAAGGTGAGCGAGTTCATCGGCGGCATAAAAAGCGGCAAGTCCAGCCCGTTAAAAAATATTACATCTGATTATCATTATCATGTCGTGGAGGCGGACAGTGAAGAGACTCTGGACATGATCGAGGATATGCTGAGAAAGAAAGGATTTCTCGTGGAATATCCGGACAGCCGGCAGCCTGCTCAATAAAAATCAATGGAGCTGCTATGGAAGAAATATCGAAACTTCTTGATGAAGTGCTGAATAAAGAGTTTATCCGCGCGGTTGTGAGCGGCCCGCGGACAAAAGACGGAATCATAAAGATAAAAGTAAGACCGCTGGAGATGAAGGGAGAGCTTTGTTTCCAGCTTGAGTCGTTTACGAAGACACAGGCTTTTCATGAGAATCTGGACGCGCGGGGAGCGCGGGAAAAGCTGCTGGAGTATATGGGGGAATTCCGGCAGATGCAGATCGACACAACAGGGGAAGAGTGTTCTGTGCTGGTAAGTAAAAAGGGAAAAGCAACAGTGAAGCGGAAGAAGCGGAAAGTGAGAGCTCCGGAGGCGGACCGCGCCCACAACCGGACCAAGCGATATATACTGGAAGAAGGGATTCCCGTTCCGTTTCTGCAGGATCTGGGCGTGATGACAGCGGAGGGGAAGATTGTCCGGACAAGGATGGACAAGTTCCGGAAGATAAACCGGTTCCTGGAGTTTATCGAAGATATTCTCCCGGAACTTGACAGAGGTCGTGAGCTTACGATTCTTGATTTCGGCTGCGGAAAGTCTTATCTCACTTTTGCGATGTATTACTATCTGCATGAGATGCAGGGATATGACATACGGATTATCGGCCTGGATCTGAAGGAAGATGTGATCCGCCGCTGCGGGGAGCTGGCTGAGAAATACGGCTACGGAAAGCTGAAGTTTCTTGTGGGAGATATCGCCGATTACGAGGGCGTGGATCAGGTGGATATGGTAGTCACACTTCACGCCTGCGATACGGCTACGGATTATGCGCTGGCAAAGGCGATCGGATGGAATGCGAAAGTGATCCTTTCTGTCCCGTGCTGCCAGCACGAACTGAACGGAACGATGGGATCCGTGGATGTTCTGGCGCCGGTGATGGATTTCGGGCTGCTGAAGGAACGTTTCGCAGCGCTTGTGACGGACGGACTGAGGGCAAAATATCTTGAGAGAGAGGGATATGAGACCCAGGTGCTGGAATTTATTGATATGGAACATACTCCAAAGAATATCCTTCTGCGGGCGGTCAGAAAAAATAAGGGGGATCAGAAAGCAGCGGAAGAGATCAGAAAATGTGAAGAATTTCTGCAGGCAGTGCCGACACTGGGCAGACTGCTTGCGGACAAAGGGGAGAATCGCGCGGAATGAAAAGACGAATCATCAAAGCAGGTGTGCTGGTGCTGATTTTTGTAGCGGCGCTTGTTATCAGCAGTCTTGTAATTAACAGGGGAACAGAGGACGAGATCGTGGACATGGGGGCGCCGACCCTGCCGAGAATCTCGTTCATGGTAAATGAAACAGGAGTGAACCATTTGTTCGGCTATGTGGATGACATGGATATCACAGCCATGAGAGATACGATCATTCCTCTTGAGACGGATGGATCGCTGACCATGAATCTCGAGAAGGACGGCAGCCGGATTGGCGGAATCCGCTATGAGGTGTATTCACTGGACGGAAGTGAGAAATATAAAGAGGGAGAGGCGGATCCGCCGTCTGAGGGAACTGCGGTACAGCTGCAGCTTGGCAATATCCTCTCCGACGAGGTGCCGGAGGCGGTGCTCAAGGTGATCCTGACCGTTGGAGATGAAGAGACAGTCAGCTACTATACAAGGATCGTCCGACCGGACGAGGTTTCTACTTCGGAATGTCTTGCGTTCGCAATGGACTTTCATACGAAAGCGCTGACAGGAGAGGCTTCCGACGAACTCGGCGCTTATCTTGAGCCGGGAGAAGAAAGCGACAACACAACGTATCAGACCGTAAATATCCATTCGGACATCACGCATATTCAGTGGGGCGAGCTGCACCCGGAAGTGATGGGGGACGTGGAGTGGAGCATCAAGGAGAGCAATACGGTCTATACCTCCATACTGGCAAAATATCAGGTCTCCTGTACGGATGAAAACGGCGAGGCGTCCATATATAATATCAAGGAGTTCTTCCGGGTGAGATATCTGGAAGGAACAATCTACCTGCTGGACTACAACCGTGATATGGAGCGGATTTTCCAGGGAACGGGGCAGGAATTCGACGAGGATGGAATCCTTTTGGGCATCGCGTCGGATGAGATACCGTATACGGCCAACAGCAGCGGAACTATGGCGGCGTTCGTGCAGGAGAGGGAGCTCTGGCTTTACAACGGCGACAAGGGAGAACTGACACAGGTATTCAGCTTTGCGAATCAGGAAGGCCAGGATGTGAGAAGCCGGAATGATCAGCACGCGGTCCGCATCATCAGCATGGACAAAGACGGCAACCTGGCATTTGCCGTGTACGGATATATGAACCGTGGCTTCCATGAGGGAGAAGTGGGAGTTGGGATTTATTATTTCGATGTGGCGAGCAGTCTTGTGGAGGAAAAGGCATTTATCCCAAGCAGCAAATCATTCGCCATCGCCGAAGACGAACTGGGCAAGATGGTCTATTATAATCAGAGTCAGACCATGCTCTATGTTCTCGCGGACGGAACACTCTATCAGATCAATCTGGATAACGATGAGCAGACCGTACTCGCGGAACAGCTGGAGGAAGGCCAGTACGCGGTGTCGGATGACGGACATCTGATGGCATATCAGATGGATGGAACGGCTGATACGGCAAAGCAGATCCAGGTGATGAATCTGAGTACCGGTGATTCCTATATGGTGGATGCATCGGACGGCGAGGCAGTGCGGCCGCTGGGATTTGTCAACGGAGATTTCATATTCGGAAGGATCAACCCGGAAGACGCCGGTGTGACCGCGTCAGGGGAAGAGGTTACGCCCATGTACGAAGTGGAGATCCGCAATGCGGACAACGAAAAAGAGGCGGAATATTCCTTTACGGATCAGAACATCTATACCCGGGATATTGTCATTGAGAAAAATATGATCACCTTTAACCGCGTGGTGAAGGACGGAAGCGGTTACAGTGCGGCATCCCAGGAATATGTGACCAATAATCTGGAGAGGGCGGAGTCCTCCGTTGAGCTTCAGAGTTACAGCTCGGAACTTCAGGGCACACTGGAAAGACTGACATTTGCGGACGGCATCAAGAATACGTCGCCTGCACTGCTGAAACCGGATCTGGTTGCGTCAGGAGAACCGCTGACCATCACTCTGACCGGAAGCGATAACGGGCAGAAGTACTATGTGTATGGCATGGGAGAACTGGTAGGAATTTATGATATGGCAGGAAATGCCGTGCAGAGAGCGGAGCAGGTATCCGGCGTGGTGATCTCTTCGGATCAGGCGTACGTGTGGGAGAAAGGAAACCGGGATCTGGTTTATTCTACCGATGCGGCAGCGTTTAAGAAGGAAGACGGCGAGACATCACTCGACGCGTGCGAGCGCTATATGGAGCAGTACAATGCTTCCCGTGTGGATCTGACAGGATGTACACTGGATCAGGTGCTCTACGTGATCAACCGCGGCTGTCCGCTGATCGCGATCACAGATTCCGAGCACGCGATCCTGCTGACCGGATACACTCTGACCGATATCACCTATATCGATCCGGATACCGGCGGGGAATATACGGTGGGAATCAACGAGATGGAAGACATGGCGGAAGCCGGAGGAAATACATTCATCGGATATATCAGATAGAAATGAAAACGGCAGGCACTTCAATGAGAGATCACGAAGTGCCTGCCGCTTTTTATTCCGAATAACGTTTTATGTGCGCTCTACGCATTTTTCTTCGGGAAAAGGATTCCCCGGTATCTGTTCAGCCCGGCGTATATGATCAGTCCGATCACGCCGCAGGAGATCACTTCTCCGATTCCGACCGTCAGCATCATAAACGGGATCGGGAGCGGTTCCATGTATCCATATTTCAGGACAAACGGAACAATAACCGTATTCGCCAGAATGGGCGGAAGGGGCGCGAGAAATCTGCTTTTGTCCCTGAGCATCCATGTGAAAATCCCGCCGATCAGAGTGGCCAGACTTCCAAAGATAATATCCGGAAGAATGCATCCCCCGAGGATGTTGCTGATCAGGCAGCCTAAAAATACACCCGGGATCGCCGCCGGTGTAAACGCGGGCAGTATGGTAAGTGCCTCGGATAAGCGGACCTGAACAGGACCATAGGCAAAAGACGCGCCGACAAGTGTCAGTACTACGTAGATGGCAGCAATCATGGCTGCCTGTGCTATGAAAAGCACACTGAGTTTTGATGTTTTCATTTTTCGTTCTCCTTTAGTTTTGTTTTACGTGTGGAAGGTCTCGAACACACGGCACATTTTACGGCGGTGACCGCCGGTAAGCCCGATAGACCTTGAGTGTTGCGGGCTTTGCAACGTGGGATAGTATAACATGACGACAGCAGGAAATCAAGATGTTCAGTTGCTTCGTTTATTAACGGGAAGGTCTCTGATGGAAACAGAGTTCAGGCGGGATGAGTTTTGGGGGGGGGCTGACGTTCAAAAACAGGGGACTGCATCGCCATGCTGAGCCCACTCCTTCGACTCTTCGAATGAATGT
>CALWBC010000320.1 GCA_944375755.1 uncultured Mediterraneibacter sp.
GCGCCGCGTAATCTTCCGCTCTCACCTGAAAATCCGCATATGTATCCGTAAAAAGGGTGATCGGCTTCACCGTAACCGTCACCTCATATGTGCCGTCTTCCTGTCTGACCGGCTCCTTCACCGTATAACTGGTCTTTTTCGCAATCGTTCCGATCAGTTCCCGGTACTGAGGCTGCAGATCCTCCGGCATATCCGAAGACTCAAATCCCTTCATCGTCGCGTCCAGGTTATCCTCGAAAACCTGCTGCGCCTCCTCCTGTGAGGCACCGGTGATCTCCACATAGAGATCCGTTTCATTTTTATAGGAAACGTCAAGGACAGCCTGCACATACTCTCCCGCATCAAACCGATTGACATACATCCAGATTCCCGCGCCGGCTCCCAGCATAAGAACAGCAGCCAGTACAATAATTATAACAATCCTCTTTTTCGTCATGTTCTTCCTCCTTTTTCTGCCACAGTATAGCACCGTGTGCGGAAGAAAAAAGGAGAAATCTGTCAACCGCAGGTAATAAATTTGCTACACAACCGCCCAGGGATCTTCCTGCCCCTCTGCATGAAACATACAGCTCTCAATGGAATGTTTCACCATATCGCTGACCGCCTGATCCGTGTAAAATGCCATATGGGGCGTTACGATTACATTCGGGAATCCTCTCAGAATATAGAGATCCCGTTTGCTCAGCACATTGGATTTCCTGTCATAATAATACATGCCGAACTCATCTTCGATCACATCCAGTCCTGCCGCGCCGATCTTTCCGGATTCCAGTCCCTCAATCAGCGCCTTCGTATCGATCAGTCCGCCGCGGGCGGTGTTGACGATCACGACGCCGTCCTTCATCCGGCTGACCGCGTCCTGATCAATCAGATGGAAATTGTCCTCCAGAAGGGGCATGTGAAGCGTGATCAGATCACACTCCCGGTAAATCGTATCCAGATCCGCATACTCCGCGTGTTCTTTCACAAAATCATTCTCATACCTGTCATAAGCGTAAATCTTACAGCCAAATCCGGAGAGATCCCGGATCACCGCCTGTCCGATCCGCCCGGTGCCGAGCACTCCCACCGTGAAGTTCGGCAGTTCTCTTCCCTGAATTCCCGGAAGAGAGAAGTCATTGATCTCTTCTCTCTGCATGATCCGCTTCATCTTGCGGATGGACATAAGCATCAGCATAATGGTATAGTCAGCCACGCATTCCGGAGAATACGATACATTGCTCACATGAATTCCAAGACGCTTTGCCGTCTCAATATCCACATGATCGTACCCGATCGTGCGGGTTGAAATCATCTTCACGCCGAGTTCATGGAACTTTTCCATCAGTTCACTGTCGATTTTGGAGGTAATGATACTGATATATTCATATCCTTCCGCCAGATGGGCATTCTCAAGGGTCGGTGCGTCCGTACAGATTCCCAGTTCCACCCCATACTCTTTCGAAAACTTCTGAAAATACTCCGCCTCGTCAAATTCCCTGTAATTATAAACAAAAATCTTCAATTCTATCCACCTCTGTCTCTGTCAAATCAGTCCGTAATGCTCCAGCGCGTACGCAATACCGCCGTCTTCCACTGTTTTCGTCACAAACTCCGTGTGCGGTTCCAGCACATCCGCGTGTTTTCCCATTGCAACCGCATGCTTCGCATATTCAAACATGGAAAGATCATTGCTGCTGTCACCGAACACATACGCCTGATCCAGTGTAAATCCCATCTTTTCCAGGATAAACCGGCAGGCAGTTGCCTTGGAATACCCTTTCTGGATCACCTCATAGGCATTATCCCCCCGGTCAAGAGGTTCCATGTCTTCCCGGATAAACTCGAGAAATTCTTCCAGATCACTCTGCGTATCCGCATAAACAAACAGTTTGTCATAAATATAATCCCTGGATTCAATCGGAAGTTCGATTCCCATCCCTTTCTGCCGGAAATACCTTCTCGAGCGCTCCAGGCTGTCAAATCTGGTAATGCGGCTTGGGAAGTAGACATCCTCCGGGCCCTCCGCCAGACCGCCCAGATTGCACTCCATCAATTTCCGGATAATCTCCTGCCCACGCTGCTTCGGAATGGAATGCGCAAACAGTTCCTCATCTTTATAAAACAGACCTGTTCCGCATCCGCACAGAAATCCGTCAAACGGAAATCTTCGAATCTCCGCAGGAATACTGCATACCGTTCTGCCTGTATTCACAAACAGCAGATGTCCTGCTCTCTGCGCGGCACGAAGCGCCTGGACGGCACTCTCAGGTATCTTCCCTGTCACCTCGCTGAGAAGTGTCCCGTCAATATCAAAAAACAAAACTGATCTTTCCATAATGTTCTCCATTTCATCGTCAGATTTTCCTCATCCATTTTACTCTCCTTGCATGGAAAAGTCTACAAAAAAAGAAGCCGTATTTCCGGCAGTTCTTTTCAGAACCATCTTCCGGTTATACAGCCTCTCATCTGTTCTCTGATTCTATTTTCTTCTTGCCTTAAACATCTCCACAATATCCACCATCTCCTGGGACGGATTGGAAATCACAGCCGTCTGCTCCACCGGGCAGGGCGGATCATTCTTCACACTTTCCACTGCCGCTGTCACCGCGGAGACACTTCCGCCTACAAATACAAGCGCATGTCCGCCGCATTTCGTATCCTGTGTCACATACTCGACTTCCGCCGTCTTCAGCATGCGGTCCGTCACCAGAACCGCGTGTGCCTCACCCACAACTTCTACCAGTCCATAAGCGCCATATGCCATAACGATACCTGTCCTTTCCTCCTTTTGCTTTTCAATCGTCATCCTATTTCCCGATCGTCATCCGGATCGCTGTTTCCGTATCCTCCGACGGAGACGCAATCACCGTATGGGATACAATCTTTGTCAGCGGTCTCGCCGCGTCCAGTGCCGCGTCCATCGCCGCCTTCACATCAGAGACAGATCCTCGCATCTTCACACAGGCGCCTGCTTTCAATCGATTTCTCTCCACGGCCTGAATCTTTACGTTCGCAGCCTTCGCCGCCGCATCCAGCGCCACAAAGCAGATACATTCGCTCTCAAGTTCAAATACCCCTATGGCCATTCCTCTGTAATCTTCCGCCATGTCATCCTCCTGAAAATTTCCCGGCCGTACTGCCGCGAGTCTGCCTTCCGCCCCCCTGCAGTCCGGGTCTGTTTATTTCATGGCGGAGCAGGGATATTCCCCTCTGCTCCGCCTCTTTACACTACTGTTATGATACCAGAAAATCCGGAAGGATTCAACGAAATATTTCCTCCAGCTCCCTGTGCGGACACCGCTCATCCGACTGATAGATATCCACGCAGTTCACCAGAGCTCCTCCATCCGAGTAGGACGGGAACAGGAATCCGCACTCCGGCTCTCCCGGTTCATAATCGCCGCTGACCGGGCAGACCGCACAGATCAGATATTCGAATACCTGCTCTGATTCTCCCAGACGCTCGTGATCCGCCGCCTTGGCCGGGATATCGTACCGGTCATGGAACAGGAACACTCCGTACTCATGTCCTGACTGATACTTCTGAGCAAACACATCGTAAAAAATATCAAGGAGCGCGTCATTTTCCAGTCCTGAGGCTTTCGCCGCTGTCAGAAGCTGCCACATGCTCTCCTTCCCCCTCGATTCCTTCGGTATCACATACCGCTTCAGTTTCCGGTTCGTCTCCGCGAAGGGAATCGTCTTCGCGATCTCCAGATTCTTCGCCTTGTCAGAGCCGGACAGTTTCAGATAGCGTACATTAAAAGTCCCGTCCACAAATCCGTCCGGATCAATATATGCTCCCGCGATCCTTGTAATCGAAGACCGCTTCACTGTCATCCGCCTTGTCAGGGCAAGCATGTCCTCCCGGTCTATTTTTATTTCCTTCATCATTGTTTCTCCATTTCTTATGTTCATTGTCTTTATCATCTCTAATACACTTCCGCACCGAAGGGCATCAGCGCCAGCTTGGCAAGCTTGAAGTGCTGCATTCCAAACGGAATCCCGATGATCGTCACACACAGAACCAGCCCGAAAGCCAGATGCTCCAGTGCCAGCGGCACTCCGGAAAAGATCAGCCACAGCACATTCAGGATCAGAGATCCTGCCCCGCCGCCGCACTGTACCTCTTTTCCAAACGGGAAGAAGCTGAGTGAAGCGAACTTAAAGCACTGCATCCCCACCGGGATGCCGATAATTGTAATGCACCAGAGACATCCTGCCAGGCTCCAGCTGAGTCCGCTAATCAGGCCGCCAAAGATAAACCACAAAATATTTCCAAGACATCCCATATTATCTGACCTCCTCGTAATTCTTAATCCGATTCATCAGTTCCTCTACATGCCGGATCGCATCATCGATATCTTCCAGTGTATCCTGAATTCTGCTCTGTACCATATAGTCGGCGATCGGTCCGTCGAAAAAGAAATCCGCAAACGAAAGGAAACTTCCGATCTCCATCCGGAGATCCGCTGTCACATGAATATCTTTCAGTTCTTTTTCAAAGGCTTCCAGATCTTTTTTAGCCTGCACAAGCTGAGGTTCCGCCGAATCCATTTTCGAATGCTTGATAAAATCCGTTATCAAACCTCCTCCAAATAAGTCGACCAGCCCCCACTTTTTAGCGCTGCACAGGGTATCACGGGCAATGTATAAACCCCACAATGCTTTCTCCCCTGCTGTCTCCGCCTGTTCAAGCTCTACAGCCGGCAGCATCTTCTGTTTCTGTTCTTCTCTCTGCTTCATCTGAGTTGTCTGAATTTCGTTTTCTTTCATCTTTCTCTCCTTCTCTTCTGCAAGTTATGCGGCAGAGGAGGCTTTTATCATAAATGAAGCCTGTCTGAAGTCCTTTCGTAATGATAAAAAAAGACCTTTATCATGACCTCTGCCACAATAAAAGTCT